>JAITVE010000195.1 GCA_031285975.1 Candidatus Adiutrix sp.
CCCCCGCGCTTGATTTTCAGCAGGCCGGCGGCGGCGAAATACGCGCCGTCCCCACTCTGCTCAAAGCTTTCGCGGGACAGGTGCACCTTGAATTTATCCCGATAGGGGGCGCCGCTCGAGGGGCAGAAGGCGGCGCAGTTGCCGCACTCGTTGCAGAAATCGGCCACATTGACCACCTGAAAGGCCTGATCCACCGGGAGTTTTCCCTCGGTGACGATACGGACGGAGCCGCCGTCGGCCACGGCTTTTTGGAGCGGCAACGCCAGCTTTTTCCCGGGCAGGGCCAGGTTGGCCCGGTTGGGGCAGACCGTGACGCAGACGTTGCACACCTGGTCGCAGCGCAGGCAGCGGGCGGCTTCCTCGCGGGCCTGGGTTTCGGAAAAAGTTTCGGTGTACAGCTCAAAATTCAGCCGGGCTTCGGGTATTTTGTGCGGCACACTCGGGCCGAAACCCCGGCGGGCCTGGCGGCGGCGCAGGTCGGCGAGGTTCGGGGCCTGGCCACCCTCCGGGGCCTGGGGCAGTTTGGCCGCGCCCATGGCTTCCGCCGCCCGGCGGCCATCGGCAATGGCCTGGATGAGGGAGGCCGCGCCCCGGCCCGCGTCGCCGCCGGTGAAGACTCCGGCCAGTTGGGTGGCCCCGG
The DNA here is from genome assembly GCA_031285975.1 of Candidatus Adiutrix sp. Classification (GTDB taxonomy): domain Bacteria; phylum Desulfobacterota; class Desulfarculia; order Adiutricales; family Adiutricaceae; genus Adiutrix. Next base: position 641 of record JAITVE010000195.1, read on the forward strand.
TGTGCGGGTTCATCTCCAGGCGGCTTTCCGGCCAGGGCTCGAGGCGCACGTCCTGCCCGATGGCCACGATGACGCTGTCCGCCGCGATTTCAAATTCCGAATTTTTTATTTTGACAGGGCGGGCACGGCCGGAAGCGTCCGCTTCGCCGAGCTCCATTTTCACGGCTAACAGGCCCGCAGCCCGGCCGTTTTTCACCAGCACTTTTTCCGGCGCGGTCAGTTCCAGCAAGCGGACGCCCTCTTCCAGGGCCTCGTGGATTTCGTCCGGGTCGGCGGGCATTTCGCGGCGGGTGCGGCGGTAGACAATGGTCACGTCGGCGCCCAGCCGCCGGGCTGTGCGAGCCGCGTCCATCGCCGAATTGCCCGCGCCCAGCACCAGAACTTTTTTGCCTAAACCGCTGTCCTCCCCGCGCCGCACCCGGCTGAGGAAAGTCAGCTGATCCGTCACCCCCGCCGCGTCTTCGCCCTCGATGTTCAGCGGGGTGGGGGCTTGCGCGCCGATGGCCAAATACACCGCGTCGAATTTTTCGCGGATGGCTTGGAACTCGGCGGTTTCCACTTTGTGGTTCAGGTGCAGTTGAATGCCGAGGGAGAGGATGCGATCAATATCCTTTTTCAACGCTTCATCGCTCAGGCGGAAGGCGGGGATGGCGTCGGCGGCCATGCCCCCGGCCTGCGCTTTGGCCTCGAAAATTTCCACGGCCCAACCCTGAAGGGCCAGGTAATAGGCGGCGGTCAGCCCGCCGGGGCCCGCGCCGATGACGGCGGCTTTCAGACCGTTGGGTGTGCCGGGTTTAATGTCGCCACCGCCGCATTTTTCAGCGATAAAACGCTTGATCTCTCGGATTTTCAGGGGCGAATCATAATTCAGCCGGGTGCATTTGAACTGGCATTTGTGGTCGCAAACCGCGCCCTGCACGTTGGGAAAGGGGTTGGTGGCCAGGATGGTTTGGCAGGCTTTTTCGTATTCGCCGCGCGCGGTGTAGTCGAGGTAGCGGGGCACGTCCTGCGAGGCCGGGCAGGTGCTCAGGCAGGGCGCGACGGCGCAGTTGAAGCGGGGCAGGGCGCGGTCAGTTTTGACCCCGTTTTTATAGGGGTAGGCTTCTTTTTTGTAACGCGGGTTTTCCAAAACTTCGGCGGCATAGGCCGTCAAATTGCTCAGGGCCGCTTCCCGGGGTTTTTTATTGCCGCCTTGTTTTTCAATGTAGGCCGAGATATCAGCGGAGCCGCTCATGGCCCGGCCCAGTTCTTCCAAATACTGCGACAGGCGGCCATAGCCGCCGGGGCGCAGCGCGTCGGAACTGACCGTCACGGGCTTTAAGCCGCAGGCGATGAGGGAGGGCAGGTTCAGGTAGTCCGCGCCCGCCGAGAAGGAAATATCCAGCCGCCCGCCGAACTCCTGCTGCACCTTGGCCGCCAGGTTGACGCTGACGGCGTGGAGGGCCCGCCCGCTCATGTAGACCATGCCCTCGTTTTTCGGCAGGTTTTGCCGCTGGTTGCGCGTCTCTAAGGTGTTCGTGAGTTTTAACGCGAAATCAACGCCCTTGGCCTGGGCCTGTTTTTCCAGGTTGGCGATGAGTTTCAGGCCGTCGGGATATTTCAGGTCGTGGCCGAAAGCTTCGTCCGGCACTTGGGTTTGGTAGCCGAGCTTATTGTTCAATATGGAGCGCAAATCCGTTGGCCCCAAAAGGGTGGGGTTGAGTTTGATGGTGGTGTGGAAGCCGCGCTCGTTGATGAAATAGGCCCCTATTTTTTCCACTTCCTCCGGCGGGCAGCCGTGCATGGTGGAGACCGTGAGGTTGTCCGACAGTTGGGCGGGAATGTTCAGCTCGCGCACGCGGGGATAGAAGGCAGCGGCTTCCTCAATTTTCGCGGCCAGTTCCGTGGGGCAGTGGGTCATGTGGTCGAAAAAGCGCTGCACGCCGGGGCTCTGAAGGCCTTCCAGATTATAGCCCGCGCTCATATTGAAGATGAAGCCCGCCTCGCCGGGCTGGCCGAGGCCGAGCTTGTCTTTCAGGATGTACAGGAGGACAAAGGCTTTGAGGTATTCGTCAAACGACTGATCCAGCTTCAGTTCCTGCGACCACTCGCAGTTGTAGCCTTCGTCGGCCATGTCAATGCAGGGTTTGGTGACTTCAAGCTCGTCCAGCACCTGGATGGTTTTCAGTTCCAGGTAGCGCGCGCCGCAGAGCCAGGCGGCCACAATGTTTTGCGCCAG
>JAITVE010000231.1 GCA_031285975.1 Candidatus Adiutrix sp.
GGAGGTCGAAGGGGGCAGAAGCCTGGCCGCCGCCTGCGCCTTTCCGGTAAACGAAGGCATGGTGGTGAGAACCAACACCCCGAAAGTCCGCGAAGCCAGAAAACTGGTGGTGGAACTTCTGCTGGCCAACCATCCCAAAAGCTGCCTGACCTGCGACCGCAGCCAGAACTGCGAACTTCAGGAACTGGCCCTGGAACTGGGCATCCACGAAGTGCGCTTTGAAGGTGCCAAGCCCAGCTGGCCCATTGATGACAAGAACCCCTCCATCGTCCGCGATCCGAACAAGTGCGTTCTCTGCGGCCGCTGCGTGCGCATCTGCTCTGAAAAACAGACCGTCAACGTCTACACCTTCGCCAACCGCGGTTTTGATTCCACAGTCAGCCCCGCCTTCGGCAAGGGCCTTGACAAAGTCAAATGCACCTTCTGCGGCCAGTGCTCGGCCATCTGCCCCACCGGGGCCATCACCGTGAAGGACGACAGCGAAAAGGTCATGGCCGCCATCAACGACCCCAACAAGGTCGTCATCGTCCAGACCGCCCCGGCCGTCCGTGTGGCTTTGGGCGAACTGTTCGGCGGGGAACCCGGTTCCATCGTCACCGGCAAAATGGTCGGTGCCCTGAAAATGCTGGGTTTTGACCGTGTGCTGGATACCAACTTCACCGCCGACCTCACCATTATGGAAGAGGCCACCGAGTTCCTGGAACGCTTTAAGAACAACTATGATATGCCCATGATCACCAGCTGCTCACCGGGCTGGATGAATTTCCTGGAACTGTTCTATCCCGAACTGTGCAAGCATCATTCTTCCTGCAAGTCTCCGCAGCAGATGTTTGGCGCCCTGGTGAAAACCTATTATGCCGAACAGCAGAAGATTGACCCCAAGAACATCGTCTCCGTTTCCATCATGCCCTGCACGGCCAAGAAGTTCGAGGCCCTGCGGCCGGAAATGCGGTCCAGCGGCTATCAGGATGTCGACTATGTCCTCACCACCCGTGAGCTGGGCAAGCTCCTGAAATCCGCCGGCATCTTCTTTGATGACGTTCAGGAAAAAGAGTACGACAGCATCATGGGCATCGGCACCGGCGCGGGCACCATCTTCGGCAACACCGGCGGCGTTATGGAAGCGGCCCTGCGCACGGCCTATGAAGTCGTGACCGGCAAGACCCTGGAAAACCTGGAGTTTAACGAAGTGCGCGGCATGGGCGGCATCCGCGAGGCCGATATTGACCTCGATGGCACCAAAGTGCGCGTGGCCGTGGCCCACGGCCTGGGCAACGCCCGCCAGGTCATGGAATCCATCAAGGCCGGCAACCCCAACAAATGGAACTTCATCGAAGTCATGGCCTGTCCGGGCGGCTGTATCGCCGGCGGCGGCCAGCCCATTTCCAAGGACATCAACTTCCGGGCCAAACGCATTGCCGGTCTGTATGATGACGACCGTCACCTGGCGCTCCGCAAGAGCCATGAGAATCCGGAAATTACGGCCATCTACAAGGATTTCCTGGGCAAACCCTGCGGCCACAAGTCGCACCAGCTTCTCCACGCCCCTCACATCAAACAGGCGCGTGAAATTGACGCTAACTGATAACGTCTGACCTCGAGACAAAAAAAGTGCCGCCCCATTGCAAGGGCGGCACTTTTTTTGTCTCGACTTTGATCTTGGGCTACAGATCAAAAGAAATAGTATCGTCAATGGAATACAGGCCCGGTTTTTTCCCGGCCAGCCACGCGGCGGCTCGTACCGCCCCTTGGGCGAAGGTGTCGCGGGTCTGGGCGCGGTGGGTCAATTCCAAGCGTTCGCCGGGGCCGCAGAAATAGACAGTGTGGTCGCCGACTATGTCGCCGCCGCGCAGGGCCAGCACGGCTATTTCATCACGCGTCCGTTCGCCCACCTGCCCGGTCCGGCCGGTTAGCAGGGTTTTGGCCGGGTCAAGGTTCCTGGCCCTGGCCACAACATCGTGAAGTTTCAGGGCCGTGCCGCTGGGGGCGTCTTTTTTGTGGTGGTGGTGGGCTTCCATTATTTCTATGTCGTATTCCGGGCCCAGCATTTTGGTCATGATCGCCGCCATCTTGAACATGGCGTTGACGCCCACGCTCATGTTGGGGGCCCAGAGAACGGGGATGTGTTTGGCGGCGGCCTCAAGTTTTTTATGCTCTGCCGCGCCCAGGCCGGTGGTGCCGATGACCGCGGCCAGCTTCAGCTGCACGGCCTCATCCAAATAGGCCAGACTTGATTCCACCGAAGTGAAATCAATATACACATCGGCCTTACCCGCGCCCTGGCCCAGGCTGCCGGCCAAGATGACCGGGGCCTCTGCCGCGCCTATTTCCCGGCCCAGGGCCGGACAGGCGGGGTGTTCCACTGCCCCGGCCAGGAGCATATCCGGGCGGCCCAGGATAATACTGGTTACAGTTTGGCCCATGCGGCCCAGGGCCCCGCAGACGGCCACTTTGATTTGAGCGGCCATCAGATCAGCTCCCACTGTTTCAGCAAAGGTTTCAGGGCTTCCAGCGTGGCCGGCTTCACCGGGCACATGGGCAGGCGCATTTCAGGCTCCATCCGGCCCATCAGGGCCAGGGCGGCCTTTACCGGCATGGGGTTGGTTTCCATGAACAGGGCCTTGAAGAGGGGCAGCATTTTGAAGAAAAGCTCACGGGCTTTCTTGGTATCGCCGGCCTCCCAG
>JAITVE010000261.1 GCA_031285975.1 Candidatus Adiutrix sp.
TCCCCATCACCGAAACGCCCGCCCCGGCTGAAGCGGCGGCAGCCCAGGTCTTTCACGCGGGCACCACCCGGAACGCCCAGGGCACGCTGGTCACCAACGGCGGACGGGTGCTGACCGTCGCGGCCACAGACGCCACCCTGGAAGGAGCCCTGAGCAAAGTCTACCGCCGCATTGAAGCCATCCATTTCCAGGGCGCCACCTTCCGCCGCGACATCGCCCACCGCGAACTAGCCCGCCGCCGGAAGTAACAGGACAACCCTCCCCTGCCCCCAGAAAAAACGAGCGGCCATCAAATGTAGAATTGGTGGCCGTTTTGCTATTCGGTGAATTGACCAAGCACCGCCATTGGGAAAAGCTTCCAGGCTTCCCCCTCCCTCGTCATACCGGCGCAAGCCGGAATGACGAGGGAGGGGGATAACGGGGTGATGCAAAGCACAACAAATGCGAAAAGCCGGGCACTGTGGCCCGGCTTTTCTGTTCGTGGCGATGCCGATGTCGTTGTGTTTACGCTTCGGCGGGTTTGTGGGTCAGGCCCAGGGCCATCACGATGCCGAAAACGGCGCCCGCGGCCAGGATGTACCAAGTGTAGCCGAAGCCGTTGGTGGCGTCGCGGGCGATGCCGAGGGCCATGGGGGACAGAATGGCCGCCACCTGGAAGATGGCGTTGCCCAGGCCGCCAGCCGTGGCCGCCCATTCAGGCCCCGCGCTTTCCGCGATAACCACGGAATAGATGGGGTTGGCAAAGCCGAACAGAAGGCCCAGCACCACGGCCATCGCCATGCAGGCCGTCAGGGTGGTCAACTGGCCGAACATCAGCAGGAAGACGATCATCAGGATATGACACATGACGATCATCCACTTTTTCCCGCTGGGGAACTTGCCGCAGAGCCACCCCGCCACGGCCGCAGAGAAGAGGCCCATGATGCCGAAGGCGGACATGACGTCGCCGGCGTCAACATTGCTGAAGCCCAGATGCTCCGTCATATAGAGGTTGCCAACAGAACCGAAACCCATCTGGCACCAGATCAGGGAGAACCCGGCCAAGGAGACCAAAAGGATGTTGCGGTTGCTGAACACGTATTTCAGGCCGACCATAATGCTTTTGCGGGGGCCCGCCTGGGTGGTTTTGACTTCTTTCATCATGGTGAGGACAAGGACGCTGAAAATCAAAATGACAATGCCCACGGCCATGAAGGAATTCGCCCAGCCAATGGCGTTATTCAAGCGGGGCATAATCAGGTTGGGGATGGCGATGCCCAGGGGCGGGGCGCTCATTAAAATGCCGATGGCCAGGCCGCGCTGGGCCGGGCTGAACCAGGTGACCACGGATTTGAGGCAGCAGGAATACACGCAGCCAGCACCCAAACCGCAGAGCAGGCGCAAGGCGAAGCCCACCTGATAATCCGAGGTCATGCCCAGGCCCAGGGTACCCAAACCCTGCAGGGCCATGGCCACGGAAAGCACGATGCGGGGGCCGAAGCGGTCGCCCAGAATGCCGCCGGGAATCTGGGTGGCCACATAGCCGATGTAGAACACGCTCATGTAGGCCATAGCCTCGGTTCTAGTAATATCCATGATGGGCAGCATCACCTGCACCATCGGCGGCCAGGCGAAGCGCGAAATAAAGGCCATCAGAAAGGACGTGGCGGCCAGGGCGCCAATGATATACCGGTAACTGCTGGCCTGGGGATTGGTAGCGCTGTCGGACATAAACTCTCCTTTACAGAATAGGAATCAAATACAAGGGGGCGGGGTGAGCCGCCCCCGGAGGAGTGTTTTAAGCCGCATAGACCTTGTTGGCAAAGGCCACGGTGTCCATAGCGGTGGGGGCCCAGAGGTCGGCGCCCGCATATTCCCGCACTTCTTCATTGCAGGGCGCGCCGCCGATGACCACTTTCACTTTGTCCCGCAAACCCTTGGCGGCCAGGGCTTCCACCACGGCCTTCATCTCCGGGTAGGTGAAGGACAGAAGCGCGCTCATGCCCAGCATTTTAGGCTGATGCTCGGCCACGGCGTCGATGAACTTGTCGGTGGGCACGTCCACGCCCAGGTCAACCACCTTGTAGCCGCTGCCTTTCAAGAGGGTGTGCACAATGTTCTTGCCGATGTCGTGCACGTCGCCAGCCACGGTGCCGATGACCACCGTCCCGGCGGAGGCGGCGCTGCCGCCCTTGGCCATGGCCGGTTCCAGCACTTCCATAACCTCGTTCAAAATCTCGGCCGCGAACATGAGCTGGCTGACGAAATATTCGCCGGACTCATACAGCTGGCCCACGCCCACCACGCCCTGGTTCAAATCAGCGATGATTTCCAGGGGCGACCGGTTGGCAGCCAGGTCTTTTTTCACCAGTTCGAGAATCTTTTCTTCTTCCAGGTCTTTCATGGCCAGAGCTAAATCACTCATGGTCTTCCTCCATCTCTCTTTATAAAGTTATATTGGGGCGGCTCAGGCGTTTCCCATGGCCGCCCATGTGTATACAGCACCGAAGCGCCTGCAATATATCAGAACGCCCACTGCCACCAGAAGTTGAAGGCCTGGTTTTCCAGCGCGTCCCAGGTGCTTTTCACCAGGGCTTCATTGCCCTGCACGCCGGTTTCGGCCTTTTTCTGTTCCCAGGAAGTGATCTGGAGGGGCGCGGGGGCTTTGCCCTGCGGCGGGGTCTTCACGCTGAGCTGAAGGCCTTTGTCCAGCCAGCCATATTCTTCCACGGCTTCGCACAGGGCCTGGAAGTTCTCGGCCTTGGTGTCAAAGGGGATGTTGCAGCTGCCGCTCAGGATGAAGCTGGGGTGCCTGCCGATGGTGGTGCACAGTTCCTTGACCCGTTCTTTGATCTTGGCGGGGGTGCCCAGTATCAGCATGGAATCATTCAAGCCGCCCGCGATGCACTGGTGGTCGCCAATGATTTCCTTCACTTTAAAAATGTCGCTCTGGGCGTCGATATCCAGAAGAATCGTGCCCTTGGGCAGTTCTTTAAAGTGGTGGACGTGAGCGTCCTGGCCGCCTTCGAGGTAGCAGCGCACCTTGTGACCGGCGGCGACAATGCCTTCCAGCACTTTTTTGAAGGAAGGCCAATAGAATTTATCGTATTCCTTGGGGCTCAGGAACATGGGTTTGTGGGTGGGCACAAAAATGGGCCAGCGTTTCAGCGGGTCGCCGGTGCCCAGGGCGATGTTAATCATGGGGGCCACCAGGGCCTCGCAGGCGGCCAGCACCTTTTCGGGGCGGCGGCGCATATCCATCATAATGCCCTTCATGTCGCGCAGGGTGTCGGAGAGCGCGTCCAGCGGCGCGGCGAAACCGCCGCCCATGGGCTGGGGCATACCGCACTCGTCGGCCAGGGCCCCGGTGCGGCGGCGCATGTGCGCGCCAAAGGCGGCCTGGGCCATGCCGGCCTTCAAAAAGGCGTTGGCCATGCGGATGGTGTAGGGGCCGTCTTCTTCGGAGTGGAGGCGGGGGCAGACCTTTTTAATCATGGTGCCGGTGGGGTCGGCGATGAACTCGTCGTACTCGTCGGCCAAGAGGTATTCTTTTTCCACAAACTGAATGGGGATGTCTTCTTTCAGGCCGATACCGGGCAGTTTGTAATTGCGCACGCC
>JAITVE010000340.1 GCA_031285975.1 Candidatus Adiutrix sp.
ATCGGCCTCCAGCACCTGCTTGCGCTGGCTCAACGCCTGGCGCTCGGCCTTCCAGGCCGCGAAAGCGAACAGGCGCACCAGCCAGCCCGGCAGCCGCCCGTCATCGCCAGCCCGGATACATTTAACCGCCAGGGCGGTCAGCCAGGGGCAGAAGCGGCGAACCAACTCGTCTTCCAGGGAGACGACGGCCGCCGCGCCGCCGGGGTCGCCCTGGCGGGCGCCGCGACCGTAAAGCTGCCGGTCTATCCTGGGGCTCAGGTTCCTCTCGGCCGAAAGGACGTGGAGCCCGCCCAGCCCGGCCGCGCCGGGGGTCAGCTTGATGTCCGTGCCCCGCCCGGCCATGTTGGTGGCCACGGTGACGCTTTTCTCCCGCCCGGCCCGTTTGACTATTTCGGCTTCCTCGGCGTGATGCACGGCGTTGAGCACCTGGTGGGGCAAGTCCCCCAGCAGGGCGCTCAAATCCTCGCTGTCCTGGATGCTCCGGGTGCCTACCAGGACAGGCCGCCCCAAAGCGTGAACCCGCTCTATTTCGGCTGCGGCTTCCCGCCATTTATCGGCCTTGGTTCGGAAGACGCGGACGGGCTCGTCCTTCCTGAGGCAGGGCCGGTGGGTGGGGATGGCCGTGACCGGCCGCTGGTATATCTGCCAGAACTCCCGGCCGGCTTCCCGCCCGGTGCCGGTCAGGCCGGAGAGATTCTTGTACAGGCGGAAGAACCGCTGGAAGCTCAGGCGGGCGAAGGTGGCCTTGTTGGGGGTGGGCTCCAAACCTTCCTTGACCTCCACGGCCTGGTGCAGGCCGCCCCGCCAGCTCCTGTCCGGCATAAGGCGGCCGGTGGATTCGTCGACGATGACCACCTTGCCGTCGTCGATGACGAACTCATGGCCCAGCCGGAAAAAGGTCTTGGCGTTCAGGGCCTGGCTGACCATTTCCTCCCGGCGGCGGCGGCCCTGCCAAAAGCCGGGGAGGCTTTCCGCCGCCTGGGCCAGAAGGCTCTCACCGGCTTTGGTCAGGGTTATTTCCTTGAGTTTCAGGTCGATCTTGTAGTGCTCCCCAGCCTGTAGTTTCGTTGACAGTTCGTGGGCCGTGACATAGGCCTCGGTTTCGGCGGCATTGGGCGCGTCCCCGGAAATCAGAAGCGGGGTGACCGCCTCGTCCACCAGGACGGAGTCCGCTTCGTCCACGATGGCGTATTCCAGGCCCCGCTGCACCATCCGCTCCCCGCCCCGCTGGCCGGACAACGCGCCCAGGAGGGCGGCCGGCAGGCCCGAGACCGGCCCCAGGGCCAGGCGGTCCCGCAGGTAGTCGGCCGCCGCCTCCTTGTTGGTCAGGTAGGTGAGGTCGGCCGCGTAGGCCCGGCGGCGTTCCGCCGGGCTGGCCTCCTGGGTCAGGGCCAGGGCGCTTAAGCCGAAAAAGCCGTACAACCTGCCCATTTCTTCGGCGTCGCGCTGGGCCAGGTAGTCGTTGACCGTCAGGACGTGGCAGCCTTTGGCCCGCCAGGCGGCCAGGATGGCCGGGATGGCCGCGGTCAGGGTTTTGCCCTCTCCCGTGGCCATTTCCGCGATGCAGCCGCAGGTCAAAGCCAGCGCTCCGGCGATCTGCTCCTTATGATGGCGGAAGCCGAAGACCCGGAGGGATGCTTCCCGGATAACGGCCGCCGCCCGGATCGTATCGGCCGGGGTTCCCTTCCCAAGCTGGAAGACGACCCGGAGTTCGGCCGCTCTCTCCCGCAGTTCCCCATCGCTGTTCCTGGAAAAACCGCTTTCCAGGGCCAGCACGGCTTCGGCCTGGCGCATGAATACCGCCGTGCGGTATTGACGGTTTTTCAGCCGGCCCTGCGCCCGGTGCCAGAGCGCGTCCAGCCCCTTGGGCAAGTCTTCCGGCCGGGTGCGCCGCCCGGCCGAAGGCCAGAACTCCGGCGGCAGGCCCGCGGAAGGTTCGTTCCCCAGGGCTGGCTCGTCCTCAAATTTCAGGGCGGGGCCGGATATGCTCATAATATGGCCCTACACATTGAAGCGCCTCTGGAAAAGTTGCTTCAGCGCCCTCTGCCCCTGCGCCCACAAGGGCTTGGGCGGGGCGGAGAAGCGCAGCAGCACCGGCTGGCCGTGATACAGCCGCCAGTCTTGCTCCTGGATGGGCCGCACCTCGATTTCAAAGAAATTTTCCTGGCTGGTCAGGCCCTCCTGATCCTGGGGATCGACCTGGATTTCCCCGCCCGCCGGGACGCCCAGGGCCGGGCTGGGCAGTTCCTTTTTCCCGGCCGGCCTGACGGCCAGAAGCTCGCCCTCCAGTTCCAGGTCGGCCCGGCCTTTGACCCGTATTTCCACCTGCGGGCTGAGCCCCTCCAAAATGGCGGCGGCATCGTCCTGGCCGACGACCGCCCGGACGACCAAATCCCCATCGGGAATAATCTTGCCCATCAACTGGCCGCGGTTGACGAACCGGCCGGGAACCAGCAGCCCGTCCTGGCAGAACCAGAGGCCGCTCGCCGGGATATCCGATTTCAGGGCCGCGACCTGCGCCTCGACCCGCCCCAGTTCCCCGCTCAGGGCCGCCAGCTGCCCCCGCCAGCTTTGGGCCTCGGCCGGGTCGGCGGCCTCGGCTTTCTTCAATTGCGCCTCAAGCTCCCGGACCTGCGCGGCCAGCCGCCGCCGCTCCGCCAGCAGCCAGGGGTTG
>JAITVE010000350.1 GCA_031285975.1 Candidatus Adiutrix sp.
CCATTGCCGGGCGGCTGCACCGCGTGGCCGACCTGGCCCTCAACGTGGCCCGGCAGGTCGGGCATTTGCGCCACGCCGACTTCATGGACGGCTATGGCCTGGACGAATTTTTCGAGGAAATCGAACTCGGCCTGAGCCTCATCCGCCCGGCCCTGGAAGGCCGCAAAGTCAAGCTGGTGGTGCGCCTCTGCCAGGTTGAGGGCCGCCTGGACGCGCTGTACGCCGAGCGTTTCAAGCGGCTCGTCCGCGAACTCGACGAGGGCTGCGGCCAGCCCGGCGACCGGGTCACGGCCCTGATGGTGGTGCACTATCTGGAGCGCATCGGCGATTTGCTGCTGGAAATCGGCGAACTGATGATCCACATTTTTTTCGGCGAAAACCTCAATTTCGCGCAATACCAGGCCCTGGGGGCCGGGCTCCGGGCCGTGGGGGGCGAGTTGGAAACCGCCGCCGCCTTCCAGTCCATCTGGGGCGGGCGCTCCGGCTGCCGCGTGGGCGTGGTGGGCCGCTACGGCGGCGACGAAGTGGGCCGGGTGGACGGCCAGGCGGTCATCTTCAAGCACGGCCCGGCGGCCAAGCTGGAAAAGGAGCAGGAGAGCCTCGGCTTTTGGGCCAGCCTGCGGCCCGGCCTCTGCCCGGCGGTGAAAACCTTCGTCCCCGGCCCGGACGGCGAGGACGCGGCCCTGGTCATGGAATACATCGACGGCCCCACCCTGCGCGATTTGTTCATGAACCCCGGCGGCCAGGCGGAAGCCCGGGCCGCCCTCACGGAAGCCTTGAATCTCTTGGCCGGGGTCTGGCGCGATACGAGGCGGGAGGAAGCCGTGGGGGCCGGTTTCATCCGCCAGGCTGAAAAGCGGCTGGGGCCGCTCCGGGCCCTGTATCCCGATTTGCTGGATTTCAGCGGCTCCTGGGGCGCTCTGCGCCTGCGGCCGCTGGAAGATTTGCTGGCCGAGGCCCACAGCTTTGAGCCCGCCGCCCCCTTTTCGGTGCGCCTCCACGGCGATTTTAATTTGCCGAACGTGATGCGGGACGAGAGCACCGGCAAACTCCGCTTCATCGACCTTCACCGCAGCCGCCAGGGCGATTACGCGCAGGACGTGTCAGTGATGATGATGTCCATCCTGCGCCTCCCCCTCTCCGCCCGCGAAGACCGCGACCGCCTCGCCGCCGCCGCCGGGCTGGCAGCGGATTTCGCCCTCAAATTCGCCGCTGAGAACAACGACCCCAGCGCCCAGGCCCGGCTGGCCTTCGGCCTGGCCCGCTCCTTCCTCACCTCGGCCCGCTTCGAGCCCCGCCGCTCGGCGGCTGTCCGTTTCATTGGTCACAGCCGCCACCTGTTGGGCCGCCTCATCGCTTTCGGCCGTTCGGGCCGCCCCTGGCCTGAATTCGAACTGGACAAAAGAACGCTTTTTGTATTATAACTAATAACTTGGAGGAGCGATTCCGCCGTTGCCCGGTTGAGTCGAAATAGCGCGGCTCTGGCAGTTGAACATCTCCATAGCTGAACCTGTTTTACTTCACGGCCGACCAAGCCTTTGTGTTGCGGCGCGTTGCCCAACACGTTACGTTTTTTCGGCGGGTGAATTTTACGCCTGGAGGCAAACGTTATGTACAAAATCGTTACACGCCGCGAAATGGCCCAGGGAACTGTGGTGCTCAATGAAATTGAAGCCCCGCTCATCGCCCAGAAAGCCAAGCCCGGCCAGTTCGTTATTTTACGGGCCGATGAAACAGGGGAACGCATTCCCCTGACCATGGCCGCCGCCGACCCGGCCAAGGGCACCGTCACCATAATTTACCAGGTGGTGGGCAAATCCACCAAACGTTTTCGGGATATCCCGGAGGGTGAAGGCTACCTCGACTTAGTCGGCCCCCTCGGCAGCCCCACCCACATTGAAAAGCACCCCGGCCTGGTGCTGGTGGTGGGCGGCGGCACCGGCGTGGCCGTGGTGCACAACATCGCCCGCGGCATGAAAGCGGCCGGGAACAAGGTGGTCTCCATCATCGGCGCGCGCACCAAAGATTTATTGATTCTTGAGGATATGATGGCCGCCGCCTCCGACAAGCTGGAAGTCTGCACCGACGACGGCAGCTACGGCCACCACGGCTTTGTCACCAATATTTTAAAGCAATACCTCGAAGGCCCGGACAAGGTCAGCGAAGTGGTCTGCGCGGGCCCGGCCCCCATGATGCGCTTTGTGGCCAAGATGACCGCCGAATACAACGTGCCCACCCTGGTGAGCTTAAACGCCATCATGATTGACGCCACCGGCATGTGCGGCTGCTGCCGGGTCAGCATTGGCGGCGAGACCAAATTCACCTGCGTGGACGGCCCCGAGTTCGACGCGCACAAGGTCGATTGGGATGAATTCATGCAGCGTTTGACCGCCTACAAGCCCCAGGAATTCATTTCCGCCGAGCGGTACGACGCCCACCATCCCTGCAAAATCAACCGCGACCACGACAAGGCCTGAGGCCCCGGAGGGGCTTTACTTCGTCACGCTGCGATTTGATTCAACTGGCGGTGGCCTAAAAGAAACCTTGCTGCCCGCCGTACCTTGAGGTGTTATCATGAGTGAACAAACCCCGCGCCAGGCCATGCCCGAACAGCCGGCCCACGAGCGCCGCCATAATTTCAAAGAAGTGCCCCTGGGCTACACCCCGGAAATGGCCAAAGCCGAAGCGGGCCGCTGCCTTCAGTGCAAAAAGCCCATGTGCGTGGAAGGCTGCCCGGTGGGCATCGACATCCCCAGCTTCATCAAACCCATTGCCGACGGCGACCTGCCGGGGGCTGTGGCCAAGCTGGCCGAGCGCACCGCGCTTCCGGCAGTCTGCGGCCGGGTCTGTCCCCAGGAATCCCAGTGCGAAGCCCGTTGCATTTTGGGCAAAAAGGGCGAAGCCGTGGCCATTGGCCGCCTGGAACGTTACGCCGCCGACTGGGCCCGCGCTAACGACCACAAAGTCATCCCCCCCAAAGCCCCGGCCACCGGCAAAAAAGTGGCCGTCATCGGCAGCGGCCCCTCGGGCCTCACCGTGGCGGGCGATATGATTCTCAAAGGCCACGAAGTCACGGTCTTTGAGGCCCTGCACCAGCCGGGCGGCGTTTTGGTCTATGGCATCCCCGAGTTCCGCCTGCCGAAAGCCATTGTGCAGAAAGAGTGCGACAACCTGGCCGCCCTGGGCGTGAAGTTCGAAGTCAACGCCGTCATTGGCCGCCTCCGCACCATTGACGAATTGCTGGAAGAATACGACGCGGCCTTCATCGCCGTGGGCGCGGGCACCCCCACCATGCTGGGCATTTCAGGCGAAAACTTAGTGGGCGTATTTTCGGCCAACGAATACCTCACCCGCTCCAACTTGATGAAGGCCTATCGCTTCCCCGAATACGACACGCCCATGTACCAGGGCCAGAAAGTGGCCGTGTTCGGCGCGGGCAACGTGGCTATGGACGCGGCCCGCAGCGCCCTGCGCTTGGGGGCCGAGGACGTGAAAATCATCTACCGCCGGGGCCGCGATGAAATCCCGGCCCGCGCCGAGGAAGTGCACCACGCCGAGGAAGAGGGCGTGGAACTGCTGCTCCTCTCCGCGCCGCTGAATTTCATCGGCGACGAGCAGGCCCGCTTGACCGGCGTGCGCTTGCAGAAAATGGAACTCGGCGAGCCCGACCCCTCGGGCCGCCGCCGCCCGGTGCCCATCGCCGGGTCGGAATATGACCTGGAACTGAACCTGGCCGTGGTGGCCGTGGGCACGGCTTCCAACCCGCTCATCACCGCCACCACTCCCGGCCTGGCCACCAACAAATGGGGCTACATCCAGGCCGAGGAAGCCACCGGCAAAACCAAAAAGGCCCGCGTCTGGGCCGGGGGCGACATCGTCACTGGCGCGGCCACGGTCATTTTGGCCATGGGCGCGGGCCGCGCCGCCGCCGACTCCATGCACCAGTATCTCTCCTGGGGCTGGTAACAGAGAGGGTAAGGCAAATAGCAGCAGTCCGGGCGGCGACTTTTTCCACCTGGACTGCGTTGTCGGAGTCTTTTGAACCTGGGATGGCCTTGAAAGGCCTCTCCCAAGCTCAAAAGACTCCTCCGCCTTGCCAGGCGAAAAAATTCACTCGCCCAACAATTCAAACATTCTGGAAAATTAGCGGTAAAAACTATGAGTTATTTGTGGAAACTGCTGGGGGTGGCTCTCATCCTGCTCACAGCCGGGAACGCTGCCGCCGCCGACCACGACCTGGTTATTTACCACACCAACGACGTTCACGGCTATGCCTTTGAAGAGCGCGACGCGGACGGCAAGCTGACCCGCGTCGGTTACGACCGCCTCAAAGCCCTGATAGACGATGACGAAACAGAGTGCAAACTCTTGCTGGACGCTGGCGACGTGCTCCACGGCCAGGCCTTTGCCACGGCCCGGCGCGGTGAACTGGCGGCCCAAATTTTGAACATGATGGGTTATGACGCCCTGGCCGTCGGCAACCATGAGTTCGACTATGGGGCCGACCGCCTGGAATATTTGGTGAGTAAATACCGCCTGAATTTCCTGGCCGCCAACGTCCTGAAAGCAGATAATCCTCTCTCTAAGTGGCCGAAGTACTTTCTCCCGTCTTCCACGCTCCACCCCTTGAACAACTTGAAAGCCGGCATCTTCAGCCTCTCTACCCCGGAAACCCCAACCAGCACCGACCCGCGCAACGTGCTTGAACTCACGTTCGAAGACCCCATCGCCACGGCCAAAAACACGGCGGCCCGCCTGCGGGCTGAGGGCGCCAGCGTGGTTATCGCCCTGACTCATTTGGGCAGCGAAGACTATTGCCAACCCAGTTCCCTGACCCTGGCCGCCGAAGTGCCAGGCCTAGATTTGATTGTGGACGGCCACAGCCACAGCGCCCTGGCAAAGCGGGTCAAACGGCCCGACGGCGGGGAAACGCTGGTAGTCAGCAGCGGCTCCGGCTTTGAAAACGTGGGGCGGGTATACGCAGACCGAAGCGAAGGCGGCTGGACTTTCAGCGCCGAACTGCTGCCAGCCGCAGATATCTCTTACATCGCCCCCGACCCTGCCATGAGCCGGGCGATGGCCGCCCTGCGTGAGGAACTGGACGCGGAGCTCGCCCAGGTGGTGATGGAAGCGCCCTTTGCCCTGGACGGTTCGCGCGAGAACATCCGCAACCGCAGCACCAATCTGGGCCGCATTGTCAGCGCCGCCCTGATGTCGGGCACCGCGGACGCGGCCCTCATCAACAGCGGCAGTTTCCGCGATTCCATTGCCGCCGGGCCTGTGACCAAGGGGCAGCTTCTCTCCGTGCTGCCCTACGGCAATTACGTCTATGTGATAGATATCAGCGGCGCGGATTTACTGGCCGCCCTCAATCACGGGCTGGCCCGGCCCGGCTCCGGGGCTTTTCCCCAGTTCTTTGGAATGACGGTGGAGGCCGCCCCCCTGCCCACCATTCCGGGGGCGCTGAAAGCCACCGCCGTTACCATTGGCGGCCGCCCGCTTGACCCGACCGCCACTTACCGCCTGGCCACCAACGACTTCCTGCACTCCGGCGGCGACGGCTACAAAATGTTCAGCAAGTACGAGGCTCAGGAACTTTCCACGCTGGAAGAAATTTTCCGCAATTTTATTACAGAAATCCCCGCCGAG
>JAITVE010000122.1 GCA_031285975.1 Candidatus Adiutrix sp.
AAGAGGGGCCGGGAAACTGTCAATATACCCCCGGAATCCCCAAATCCCGCAACGCCGCGTCGCAGGAGCCCAGGTGGTAGCAGATATGCCGGGGCAGGGCCATCAGCGCGCTCTGGTGGGTCATGTCCTTCTTCATGGTGTCGCACATCAGGCGGTGGCGGCCAGGCAGGTCGGCGGCGGTGAGCCCGTCCATGTAGTCGTGGGCCGCGGCTTTGGCCTCGGCGGCCAGGCGGCGCAGGTCGTCTTTCGCGGGGGTGAAATCCGGCTCCTCAGCCAGCATGATTACGGCGGGTTTGTAGGCTACCCCCTCAAACGCTTGGCCCTCGGGCCGGGCATAAATAAAGGTGCAGGCCAGGCTGTGCAGCTGCTGCTGCCAGAAAGGCCAGCCGCCGACTTTTTTGGCCCACAGTTCCTCGGGGCAAATATCAATTTGTTTTTCCAGCATGGTGAAAAAGCGGTCGAACTCAGCTTTGAAAGCGGCGATAATCGGGTCGTTCATAGGTCACCTCATGTATTTATTGAGAAGCCGGGCGGCTTCGGCCACGGCGTTTTCGAGCGTGTCCACAATGGCGGCCAGGCTGTGGCCGAGCATCAGGTTCAGGGGGTGGCCAAAGTCTTCCACCAGGGTGTTTTCGTAGAGATAGGCCTTGAGCGGCCCGTCGAAAGCCGCGCCGCAGCCCCGCAGTTTGGTCAGTAAATCGCGCTGGTCAGAGACAATGCCCACCACCGTTTTCCCCAGAGCCACGGCCAGGCCGCACTCGAAGACCGTGCCGGAATCCGGCTCGCTGGGGCCGCGAAAGGGGTCGAGGTTGGCGATCACGCCGTCGGCCTGGCGGATAAGCGCCACATTTTGCTGGTAAATCTCCAGGGAACCGTCACATTCCACGTCGCCGGGCAACAGCGGGGTGAGCCCGGCCACAGCGCAGAGTTCGCGGATATGGGCCACGCGGCGGGGGTAATCCGGGCTGAAAACGTCCGGCCCGGCGAAGTAAATACTCGTCATATGTCTACTCCAAGCGTCACATTTTGGCTATTATACCTGAAGGCGGCAAATAGTGCTATACGCCGCCGCCTAAAATAGGCTAAAATAGTAAACGGCCACTGGCCCTAAACTGCTTTATTAAGGAGAAATCATGATTACCATAACCCCCCTGGCCCAGGAAAAACTGAGCGGCTATCTGGCCGAAAACAAAGTCACCCCGCAGGTGCGGATTTATCTGCCGGACTGCGATTGCAGCGGCAGCGGCGGGCAGATATCCCTGGCCATTGACCGGCCCGGCCCCGGCGACATCACCGTGAAAGCGGGCGACCTGGAACTTTTCATCGCCGAAAGCTTGTCCGCCATGCTGGGCAAGGTGGCGGTGGATTTTAAAGACGACGGGCGCGATTCCGGCTTTGTGGTGGAAAGCGAGCACCCCGCGCCGGTGAACGAATCGTCGTGCAGCAGCTGCGGCGGCGGTTGCTGCTGATGGCCACAGAGAAGGACAACCCCGCCAGGCCGGAGGAAATCAGCCGCTACAGCGCCGTGGCCGACGTGGCCCCCGAACTGTGGGCGGACGTAGAGGCCCTGCCACCGGAACAGGTGGCGGCCAGGGCCGGGGCAATTTGGTCGCCCGAGCGGGGTTTCACCTTGCCATATATGGGCGGGGACTATGTGGTGGATATGGCCGGGCGGGACATTATCGCCCCGCCCGGCCACCAGCCCGCCGGGTTCCAAAAGGCCCTGGCACTCTTGTGCTACCTGGCCCAGGCCCAAGATTTGGGCCAGGCCGGGCGCATGATCACGGCCCGCGAACTGAACGGCGGGGCCATGTTTTTCACCGGGCCCCACGCGCTCCTCACCGAGCCGGTCACCGCGAAATTCGGGCGCGGCCCGGAGGCTTTCCTGCGCCGGGCCGCCAGTTTGGGCATGGCCCCGGCGGAGTCGGCTTCCGGCTTCGCCTGCCAGGGCAACGTGCTGCCCAACATCGCCGTGGGCTGCGTGCTGCACCCGGAGGACGACGAGTTCCCGGCTGAGCTGACCTATACCTTCGACGCCTATGCCCACTACCACCTAGCCCTGGACGGCCTGTGGGCCGTGATAAACGTGCTGGCCGTGGAACTGGCCGCCTGACGCGGCGCGAGTTTTCCGCCGCAATCTGCTGACAAGTGAGGCTCCCCATGAATTTCAGGATACGCGGCGCCATGCTTCTGGCGCTGCTTTTGTTGTGCCCGCCGCTCATGGCGGCTGAGGCTGAGACGTATCCCGACCCGCAAAACGTCTTCAATTGGAGCCGCGCCGAACGCCTCTTGGGCTTCAAAAGCGTGGAGAAGCTGACCCCGGCCCGCGAAGTCAAGGCGGGCGGCGAAGTGCGCCCCCTGGCCTTGGCGTCCTCGAAAAAGGGCCTGAAAATGGCCGAACTTTTGAAGAAGCCCACAGCGGATTTCATGAAAACCGGCGACATTGTGGGGGTCATCGTGCTGCGGCAGGGCGAGATTCTGGTTGAGGAATATGCCCACGGCTTCACGGCCAGTGACCGCTGGACGTCGTTTTCCGTGGCCAAAAGCGT
>JAITVE010000140.1 GCA_031285975.1 Candidatus Adiutrix sp.
GTTCGCCGCCCCCGCGCCGGTGGCCATCAAGAGGGCGCGGATGATCCAGCTTTCCAGTTGGGTGGCCGGCATTTCCTTGATGACAAAGGTGAGCGTCTTGCCCCGGTCTTCCAGTTGTATTTCAACGGTTTTACGCGCCATCAGATTTTTGCCCTTTCGAAGTCTTGGAAGTCAAAGGCCCAGGTGGTGGGGGCCAGGACTTTGTTGAGGTTGGGGAACAAGCTCCCGCTCTTCATGATGCCGACGCGCCAGTAATAGACCTCGCCAATCGAGGGGACGGTACAGGTCAGGTGGCAGGCGTAGACCCGTTTGTTGGTGGCCATGGCCTGCCAGACGGCCGCCAGGTTCCGCGTTGACGGGCTGGATGCCTCAAGTGTGATGGTGACGGGGTAAATGACCGGGGTGTAGCCGCCGACCAGCTTACCGTCAACGCCCTTGCGGGTTTCCGAGACGGTGATGTTATCCTGAGTGATCGCCTGGTCGGTGCCGAACATCATCAACTGGATGCCGGCGGGGAAAATATCCTCGACGGTTAAGATGCCCTCAGCCGACGCGGAAGTGATGTCAAGAAATTGAGTCGCCATTTTAAGCCCTCCTATGGGCGCGGCTTTTATTTTCAAAGCCCGTTATCCATTGGCAGTTATCCGGGGAATAATCGCCACCGGAGTCTATTCGATCTATTTCAAGGTCGTCGGCATAGCCGTTGGCCAGCGCCCAGGTTTTAAAGGCCGCGTAGTCATGCCACTCGGGGCAGACGGTGACGCCCTTGCCGCCGTAGTATTGGTAGTTGCTGCGGTTGGGGTTGCTGCATCTATTACGCATCGCGCACCAAATACGGTAAAGCTTCGGGTGCTCTTTGCGAAATGGCGCATCGCCATGTTTTACCTTTGCCTTTGTGGCATTTTCCAGCCCGAGGCAGCCGCAAGAGACGGTTTTCCCGCTTGTCAGCTTCGCGCCCACAGTATTCGTGGTGTTGCCGCATGAGCATTGGCAAAGCCAACGCGACTGACCCTGGATGGTATTTTCTAAGCGCTTAATGACGGTCAAGCGCTTGAAAACTTTTCCTTCCAATTGCAACGCCAGCATTACAAACCCCTTACAGGATAGCGGTGGAAGCGACTTCAATCCTCTGAATGCTCCCGCCATATGTGTAAAATAAGTTGACAATCGGGCTTCCCCGTTGAGCCCGGACCTCGGGGCCAGGGTCCAGCACCTGGATATAGAAGCCTGTGGTCCAAAGCTCATCCGAGATATCAAGCCCGGCCTCGTTCATAACCTCGGACCGCTGGCGCTCGTTGAGTGTCACGCCGGGCTCGATGGAGGCATTCAAGAGGGCCTGATTGACCGGGTCTTGCAGCCACGCCTTGATCATGGTGTAGCCCCGGATGTTGTACGGCACCCGGCCGGCCAGGGTCAGGCCGTCCATCAGCGCCACCTGGATGCGGTTGTTGAGCCAGATCGAGTTGACATAGGGGTCGATGTAACCGTAGTCGCTGGCGCTCAGGCAGCCGGTATACAGCAAGATAAATTCAGCGTTGCGGGACGCAAAGTTGCCCATGTAGTTGCAGTTCTTCGCCTCCAAAACCGAGGCGGTCATTTCATCCACAACCCAGGGGGCCAGGCCGGTCTGGCGTTTGAACGCGGCGGTAATCGTGCCGTTGATGCGCTGCCAGGCGATGCTGGCGATAATACCCATGATGAAAGCGGCGTAATCAACCGTGCCGTAAATAACGGTGGTGTGGTCATAGCCGGCCGTCTTGATGGCTGAGGCCATGTCGGCGGCGGAGTCGGCCGAAGCCATGACGGGCGACGTGGAATACCCCACATACAACCACCCGTAATTGTCATTGGCCCAGGACGCCCAGGCCAGGGCCTCATCCGGGTCGCACTCCCACGCCGTGGTGAAGCTGACGAAGTTCTGGGTCTTATCCAGAATGGCTTGCATCTGCTCGACCTCGGTCATGGCGTCCGCGCCGGGGGAAATGACCGCCCCCAGAGCCTCGGTCAGGCCCATGAAGCTGGCCAGGTCGGTGCCGGAGGCCGGGGCGCTGGCAAAGGAAACCTCGGAAGCCGCTCCCGCCGTGCCGCTGGTGATGGTAAAGGCCCCGGTGAGGCTGGAATAGGCGACGGTGACGCCTGTCGCCCCGGCGGTGGTAATCCCCGCCTGAATGATCGTGGCCACGTCGGAAAGGCTGGTGGCCGCCGAAAAATCAAGGCCGGTCACGTTCTGGGCGGTGCTGTCAACGCTGATGGTGAACGCCCCGTCGGTAATCGCTTTGAACGCGGTCAGCGTCTTGACGTTTTTCGCCGACCGCAGCCAGGCCGCCGCGTCCTCGGCAATGCGCCGGGCCACATAGAACTGTTTGGGCGCGGTGAACTTGTTGTTGTAGCCCGCGAAATAGACGTCGGCCACCTCAAATTCCGTCGAGGTCGCGCCGAAAAAGGCGGACACCGACCGGGCCGAGGGGAAGGCCATCACCAGCGTTCCCGCGCTGATAATGGGGTTGTCGACCAAAAGAAGGCCGTTCAATTCGAGGTCAGGGGAACCCCCGGTGATTACGCGGGGGAGTACGGAGACGATGTGTGAAGCTGGTATGGCGCACATGGTTGATTTTCCTTCCTTTTACGGCCTCAGTGGGTTGTGGTGAACGTCAATATTCTCAAGTCTTTCCATTTGGACCTTGGTGAAATAGTCAAAGTCGGCGGTTACGCCGTTGTTGGTTGACAAGTGCAGGGTGGCGGCGTATCGCCGGACGAATTGGGATTCGCCGCCCACGAAAGACAGGTCGCGCACGTTATCGGCGTAGAGCGACGACAAGCCGAAATCATTGAAGTGCATGACGCCCAGGCTTGACCGGGCGACCACTGACAGGCGGTCGGCCCGCTGCCGGGCGGTATCATCCTCGGAGCAAAAGTCAACTTGCACCACGATTTCGGTCAATGCTTTGACGGTCAAAGCCCCCGGAGATGTTTC
>JAITVE010000146.1 GCA_031285975.1 Candidatus Adiutrix sp.
GCCCGCCCCGCCCCCCCCGCCTGGGTTTCCATCAGCCACACAACGGGCGCGGCCCTGGCGGCGGCGGCCCCATTCCCCCTGGGGGTGGATTTGGAGCGGCTGGATCGGCCGGTCAGCCCCCGCGTCTGGCGCTGGGCTTTCAGCCCGGCAGAACTCGAATTTTTACGGGAGCCCCCGGAAGGCCCGGCGCAAGCGGAATCAGAAAAAATCCCGCCGGGGCTGGCCCTGTGGTGCGCCAAAGAAGCGGCGGCCAAAGCCTGGGGCAAGGCCCTTTTGAACCACCTGGAGCAGGTTCGCGTTACGGGAACCGACTGGCCGGAGGGCCGCATAACGGTGGGGTATTATGAAGACTGTTCCCGCATCCGTCAGTCCGAAGTGCGGCTGACGGCGCATAACGGATATCTGGCGGCTCTGGCCCGCGTGATTGAGTAGAGAAATCCAGCATAAAAGGTTGCCACATGAGTACGAATCAAATATTGCTTGAGGCCCTGGCCGATCCCAACAAAACCGTCTACCTCAAAGCCGACGGCTACCTGGGCTCGGCGGGCGATTCCGGCCTTCTGGGTATTATTCCCGCCATTCCGGCCTTTGGTTCGCCGGATTTCCGGGCGGCTTACGGGGTCAAACACGCCTATGTGGGCGGGGCCATGGTGGGGGGCATCAGTTCCCGAGCCATGGTCAAGGCCTTTTCCGAGGGCGGTTGCCTGGGCATTTTCGGCTCCTCCGGCCTGCCCCCGGCGCGGGTGGAAGATGAAATCGCCGCCCTGGCCGCTGATTTAAAGGGCAAGCCCTTCGGGGCCTGCCTCATCCACACCCCCCAGGATCCCTCCTGGGAAGAAAAAGTGGCGGAAATTTATATCAAGCACCAGGTGCGGGTGATTGAGGCCTCGGCCTTCATGCAGCTCACCCCTTCCCTGGCCCGCTACCGCCTGTCCGGGGCCGCCCGGCGGCCGGACGGCGGCATTGACGTGCCCAACCGCATCATGGCCAAGGTTTCCCGGGTGGAACTGGCCCGGCGCTTCTTTTCGCCGGTGCCGGAAAAGCTGGTCAAGGAAGCCCTGGCCCGGGGCTGGATCACCCCGGCGGAAGCCGAGCTGGCCCCCCACATTTCCATGGCCAGCGATTTGACCGCCGAGGCCGATTCCGGCGGCCACACCGATTTCCGCCCAGCCCTGACCCTGTGGCCGGCCCTGGTGGCCGAGGCCCGGATTTTTTCCGCCAAATACCAGTATGCCCAGCCCCTGCGGGTGGGCGCGGCAGGCGGCATCGGCACGCCCTGGGCGCTGTTGGCCGCGCGGCAGATGGGGGCCGCCTATGTGGTGACCGGCTCCATCAACCAGTCCTGCGTGGAATCGGGCCTGAGCCCCGCCGCCCGCGAACTGTTGGCCAAGGCCGGTCAGGCCGATGTGGTGCAGGGCCCGGCGGCGGATATGTTCGAACTGGGGGCCAAGGTGCAGGTGCTGAAATTCGGCACCCTGTACGCCATGCGGGCCCAAAAACTGGCGGAAGCCTACCGCCAGTACGCCTCCCTGGAAGAGATTCCGGCGGCTGACCGCGAAATCTTCGAAACCCAGATTTTCAAGCAGCCCCTGGGCGAAATCTGGAACCAGACCAAAAAATTCTTCGAGGAACGCGACCCGGCCCAGGCCGTCAAGGCCGAGGCCGACCCGAAATACAAGATGGCCCTGGTTTTCAGGTGGTATCTGGGGCAGGCCTCCCGCTGGGCCATCGGCGGCGCGGAAGACCGGCGGCCGGACTGGCAGATTTTCTGCGGCCCGGCTCAGGGGGCCTTCAACGAATGGGCCAAGGGCTCGGCCTATGAGCCCGTGGAAAACCGCCGGGTGGTGGATTTGGCCCTCAACCTTCTCTACGGGGCCTCGGCGCTCATGCGCTACAACCTGGCCGCCACCCTGGGCGCGCTGCCCTTCGGCGCGGCCCCCGAGCTTCGCCCCCGGCCCGTGGCCGAGATCGCGGGTTATTTGAATTAACAAGGCCCCTCTGCCCGTCATTCCTGCGGAGGCAGGAATCCATTTCCAGAGCAGCAAGTTGTCGGTTAATAGTCACTCCTCTGAAAATGGATTCCGGCTTTCGCCGGAATGACGGCGAAGGAAGGCCGTAACAGAGGACTATTGCATAATGAGAAACCGTCCTATACATGGTTGCCTCCGCACCTCCCTTAACAATATGTTGACTTTATGGTAACCGCATATTAACATCTGACTGATAGAACTTCAGCCTAACTGAGTTGTCCCGCAGCATCAATACCGTAGGGGTAGGCCCCTGGCGGGCGGCGGGCGCACGAGGCTCCGCAGGGGCCGAGCTTTATTTCATGGGTAAAACATCAATGACGAAGGATTTCACCGAACATACAACAGAGGGCCGCAAAAGCGAGCCCGTGGCTATAATCGGCCTGAGCTGCCTGTTTCCCGGCGCCGAAAACCGGGCCGAATATTGGGCGGCCATCAAAAAAAGCCTGGACGCTCTGAGCGATATCCCGGCAGACCACTGGTCGGCGGCCGATTATTACGACCCCGACCCCAAGGCTGAGGACAAAACCTACGGCCGCCGGGGCGGCTTTTTGTCGCCGGTGCCCTTCGAACCCCTGAAATACGGCATTGTGCCCAACGACTTGTCGGCCATTGACACCACCCAGCTTCTGGGCCTGGTGGCCGCCGCCCTGGCCCTGGCCGACGCGGGCTACCCCGCCGGGCCGGGGGCCGACCACAGCCGCACCGCCGTGCTGCTGGGGGTGACCGGGGCCTTGAAAATGGTGGTGTCCCTGGGCTCCCGCCTAGCCCACCCCCAACTGCGCCGGGCCCTGGCCGACAGCGGCATTGAGGGCGAAGCCGCCGCCGAAGTCTTGAAACGCTTCGCCAACGAATTCACGCCCTGGCAGGAAAATTCCTTCCCGGGCCTCCTGGGCAACGTCACCGCCGGGCGCGTGGCCAACCGCCTGAACCTGGGCGGCTCCAACCTGGTGGTGGACGCGGCCTGCGCCAGTTCGCTGGCGGCGGTGCGGCAGGGCCTGATGGAACTGGCTTCCGGCCAGGCCGACCTGGTGGTCACCGGCGGGGTGGACACCTTCAGCGACCCCTTCATGTACACCTGCTTTTCCAAAACCCCGGCCCTCTCCCCCACGGGCGAGGTGCGGGCCTATGACCAGGACGGCGACGGCACCATGCTCGGCGAGGGCGTGGGCATTGTGGTCTTAAAACGCTTAAGCGAGGCCGAGCGGGACGGCGACCGGGTCTACGCCGTGCTGCGGGGCGTGGG
Organism: Candidatus Adiutrix sp.; assembly: GCA_031285975.1. Classification (GTDB taxonomy): domain Bacteria; phylum Desulfobacterota; class Desulfarculia; order Adiutricales; family Adiutricaceae; genus Adiutrix. The sequence goes on from JAITVE010000146.1 coordinate 3,274, forward strand.
TTCCTCCAGCGACGGGCGGGGCGCGGCCATTTTCGCCCCCACGGCCGACGGCCAGGTGCGGGCCATCCAGAACGCCTACGAGCAGGCCGGGATAACCCCGGACAGCGTGGAATTGGTGGAAGGCCACGGCACCGGCACGGCGGTGGGCGACTCCGTGGAAGTGTCGGCCCTCAACGATGTTTTCAGCCAAAACTCGCGGGCCAAAGCCGGGCAGCCCTGGTGCGCCCTGGGCTCGGTGAAATCGCAAATCGGCCACACCAAAGCCGCCGCCGGGGCCGCCGGTCTGATAAAAGCCGCCCTGTCCCTCTACCTCAAAACCCTGCCCCCCAGCGTGAAGGTGAAAAAACCTCTGCCGGTTTTGACCGCGCCCGGCTCGCCCTTTCACATGTCCACCCGGCCCCGGCCCTGGCTGTCGTCCAGGCCCCGGCGGGCCGGGGTCAGCGCCTTCGGCTTTGGCGGCAGCAATTTTCACTGTGTGCTGGAAGAAGCCTCCCCGGAAAAAAATCTGGCCGAAGCGCCCCTTGATTTTGAATTTTTCGCCTTCAGCGGCCCCACCCCGGCGGCCCTGGCCGAAAAACTGACTCAGGCCCTGGAAGCGCCCCGCCGCTTTGCCGCCCGCAGCCGGGCCGAATTTTCCCCGGCTGAGGCGCACCGCCTGATTATTCTGGCCTCGGAAGCCAATTTTCTGCTGCTGGGCCAGCGGCTGGCCTAGCGGCTGGGCTCCGCCGAGTTTGCGGCGGACGACCTGCCGCCCAACGTTTTTTACGGGGACGGCCCGGCGGTGGCCGCCGAGGCGGGCTTCCTCTGCCCCGGCCCGGGGCGCGCCCGGCAGGACATGTTCCGGGAACTGGCTCTGGATTGGCCCCCGCTCCACCGGGCCCTCAACGAAGCCGCCCGCCAGTGGGC
>JAITVE010000186.1 GCA_031285975.1 Candidatus Adiutrix sp.
CGGGAAAAATCCGTGTCGGTGCAGAGGGCCAAAAGGCCTTCAGGATCGCAGACCGGCCCCTCAGAAATAGCCCGCCGCACTATCTCTATCTTGGGAAAAGGGGAGGCCTTGCCGCCTTCCAGCAAAATCAAATCCGCGCCTTGCAGAGGGCCGATGACCGAGGCCAGCGCAACATCCGGCTGCTCCACGGTCACCATATACCGACGTGCCGAAAAAACCGCCACCCCCTGGGCCCCGGCCTGCCGCAGCCGGAAGCTGTCCGTGCCCGGCACATCGGGGACGAAGTCATGCCCGTCATGCTTCACCACCGCCACCTTCAGCCCCCCGGCCGTGAGCAGCGGGATGAGCCCGCACAACAGCGTGGTCTTGCCGGAATTCTTCACCCCGCAGACCGCGATAACCGGAGGCTCCCCTCCTGTCACTTTCCCGGAAACGTTAAAAATGTTCCCTCACCTTTCCGCAACCTCAGCCGCGACGCCGTCAGCAGTCTTATATTTTTACCACGATTACTGAATAATTTACACGCTTTCCCGGCCTTTGTCAACGGAGCCGCGACAGCAACGTATATGGCAAGAGCCTTTACTTCTGCCGCGAACCCCGGCGCTCGGCGCGGGGCGCGGCAGGCGTTCAGTTTGGCTGACGCCGTCATAGACTGTTGAAGCAGCCTTAAGGAACAGTTCATAACAACCCCTATGAACGGCATGAAGCCGCCGGATGCGCCCCGAACCGGGGCCGAACCAAAAATACTGGCGGCTCCGGGCCGCCATGTCGCAAAAATACCGAAAGCTGTCATTTGCGTGCTATCATTTTTCCGGGAAAAGGCTATACTGCTGACTATGTTGATAGACGTATAGAGGCGTATTCGTCAAGGCCGCAGTTTATTCGGCGCGGCGCGTTTCCCCACAGGTTTTTGGCTTTGGCCATAAACTTTTTGCGGGCGGGTTTGCTGTGCCGAAAAACCGGCGCTGTGAAGGCCTTTTATAGCGTATGTACTTGTTTTAGTTACGGCCCCGCTTTTGCCGGGCCCATATTGACCGCGCAAAAAAAGTTCGCGGATTTTCATGGAGATGATACAATGGCTGACGTGAGCTACCTGAAAGACAAACCTATCGCCGTGCTGGGCGGCGGCGCCGTGGCCAAGGCCGTTTCGGCCGACAGCGTTCTGGGCGGCAACACCGTGCGTATCTGCGACCTGGAACCCTTTGCCGCCAAAACCCTCTTCGGCGTTGAAAAGCAGGGCGTGCATTTTTACGGCGAGCAGCTGAACCTGCACGGCTTCCGCCGCGAGGGTTACGCCAAGTACGACCTGGTGACCACCGACGTGGCCAAGGCCGTCAAAGGCGCGGGGCAGATCATCGTCTGCACCCCGGCCCTGGGGCACCGGCCCTTCTTCGAAAAACTCATCCCCTGCCTGGAAGACGGCCAGGTCATCCACATCATCCCCGATAACTTCGGCTCCCTGATCCTCCGCAAAATGATGCGCGAGGCGGGCTGCACCAAGAAGGTCATCATCGGCGGCTGGTCAAGCTCCCCCTACGGCAGCCGGGTGGACATCAAGGGCGGCGTCATCCTGCCCAGCATCCGCGTTTACTACCGGGCCATCACCCTGCGCGGCGCGGCCCTCCCCACCACCGACAACAGCGCGCTCATTGAGGCCGCCAAATTCATCGGCGCTTTCGGCGGCGTGTTTAACGGCGAAGGCGCGGTGGCCGGGAACACCGTTATGGACACCGGCTTTTCCAACGTCAACCCCGTGCTCCACTGCCCCGGCGTCATCCTGGGCGTGGGCGTTATGGAAAACTTCGGCGTGGTGTTCGGCGACGACAAAAACAAATTCTCCATCTACTCCCACGCCTACTGCCCCTCCATCAGCCGCGTGCAGCTCCAGTTCTATAAGGAACAGTGCGAGTTGGCCAAGGCCATCGGCGTGGGCATTCAGGAATATGACGAAAAAGATTTCTTCAGCCGCGAGAATCTGCTGGGCCAGGAATACATGGGCAAGGACTACGTCATCCCCTTTGACCAGCAGGATCCCATCCAGTTCGGCACCGGCCCCTTCACCGTGCACAACCGCTACATCACCGAAGACATTCCGGTGGGCTGCCACGTGTATCACGAATTGGGCAAGAAATTCGGCGTGAAAACCCCGGTTATCGACTCCATGATTACCCTGGCCAACGTCATGGCCGAGCAGGATTTCTACAAATCCGGCTACACTCTGGATTACCTGGGCCTCGGCCACATGGACAAAGCCGCCATGCTCAAGTATCTGAACGAAGGCGTTTATACCGAAAAGTAAGGCTCTGTTGAGAAGTGACCTAGACGTTTTCCTGGCAAGGCGATCTTGCTTTTGCCGGATTGTTGGCGGCAAAAGCAAGATCAACGCAGCCAGGGAGATGTCTAGGTTGCTTCTCGACTGAGCCTAGCGCGCTGTCCCCCGGCCGCTCCGACTGGTGGACATTTTTATCAAACTCATTATGAATAGGGAAGTGTGCCATATGCCTTTGGGTACCGTGCGCAATCTGGGGATGGAAGTTCTGAACCAGGAAAAAATCACCAAAATTCACGAGGCCAGCCTGCATCTTCTGACCAAAAGCGGCATGAAGGTGGGCGGCGAACGAAGCCTGAAACTGTTTAAGGATCACGGCGCCAAAGTTGACGGCGACATGGTCTGGATCACCGAGAAAATGCTCGACGAGGCCCTGAAAACCGTGCCCAAGGAGCTCAACCTCTACAAGCGGGACGGCAGCCCCTACCTGTCCATCAACAAAACCGACCACCCCGTGTTCTACGGCACCCATGCCGACCAGCTGGAAATTCTCGACCCCTTCACCGGCCAGGTGCGCCCCTTTTTGCGGGCCGACAATAAAATGATGTGCCAGTTGGCCTCCTACCTGGAAAACATCAGCTTCGTCCTCTCCGTGGGCATGAGCGCGGACGTGCGGCCGGAAGTGCAGACCCAGGTCACCTTCCTGGACACCCTGCGCAACTTCGACAAGGTCATCAACTTCTCCACCAACGACGTCGAGTCATTGCAGCAGTGCATCGACATGGCCGCCGTGGCGGCGGGCGGTTTGAAGAATTTGCAGGCCAAACCCTTCATCTTCAACTACTGCGAGCCCATTCCGCCCCGCACCCACCCCCTGGAAAGCACGGAAAAGCTTTGGATTTCGGCCGAAAACCGCATCCCCGTGGTCTACATGCCCTACTCCATGATGGGCGGCACCGCGCCCATGAGCATGGCCGCCAGCCTGGCCCAGGGCAATGCCGAGTTCCTGTTCGGCCTGGTTTTGACGCAGCTGGTCAGCCCCGGCGCGCCCATCATCTACGGCCACATGCCCTCCATTCTGGACATGAAAACCACGGTGGGCAGCTATGGGGCCTATGAGTTCCACCTGCTCATCGCCGCCGCCGCCGATTTGGCAGATTATTACAAAATCCCCTTCTACGGCACGGGCGGCTGCTCGGACGCGAAATTCTTGGACGAGCAGGGCGTGGCCGAAATCACCATGGAACTCATGAGCACGGCCCTCTCCAAGGCCAACCTCATTCACGACGTGGGCGTGATGGATCACTGCAACTCCGTGGCCCCGGAAACCGTGGTGCTGGCCAATGACATCATTGAAGGTATGAAAGTTTTCGCGCGCGGCGTGGCCGTGGACGAAAAGAGCCTGGCCCTCGACCTCATCGAAAAAGTCGGCCCCGGCGGCGCGTACGTCACCCAGCCCCACACGGCCAAGAACTTCCGCCAGGTCTTCTATTCCAGCCTGTTCAGCCGGAAGATGAAAAACCCCGAGCACTCCGAAGTGCGGGACAGCATCACCGCCACCATCAAAAAAGCGGTGGAAGAACACCAGGTGCCCACGCTCGACAAGAGCGTTCTGGACGAACTGGCGGTCTGGGAAAAGAAATACATTTAGCCGAATTGCGAGGGCCGTCCCCCCCGATGGGAGCGGCCCTTTGTTGTAAGAACTCTAACTGGAGAGCGGCTCCGCCGGACGCGTGAGCGTACCATGGAAGCAGTACGCAAACCGTTCCGGCGGCAAGCCTCCCGCAGCATTGGAGCAGTATCATGGCACTCGCGGCAAAAGAAAATTTGGACAAAATCCACGCGGCCTCAATCCGCATCCTGGCGGAAACCGGTGTTCGCCTTCACAGCCCCGCGGCGGTGGAGCTTTTCGCCAAAGCCGGGCAAAAAACCGAGGGCGACCGGGTTTGGCTGACCGAGGATTTCATCTGGCAACAACTCAAATTAGCCCCTGCAAAGTTCGTTCTGGAAGCCCGGAACCCCGAACACAACATGACCCTGGGCGGCAACAACCGCCATTACGCGGCGGGCTACGGCTGCCCGGCCATCCTGGAAGCCGACGGCAGCCTGCGCGACGCGGTGATGAGCGATTACATCAAATTCGCCAAAATCATCCACCAGAGCCCCGTCTTCAAAATCAACGGCGGCATTCTGGCCCAGCCCAACGAGGTGAAGCCGGAACTGGCCAGCCTGGCCATGATCTACGCGGCCATGCTGTACTCCGACAAGTGCCTGTTCATCGTGCCTGAACACGGTGAAAAATATCAAAAAATCATGGATCTCTGCGCGGCGCTGTGGGGCGGCGGCGACAAGTTCACCGCCTCCCCCAAATCCATGACCATGAT
>JAITVE010000206.1 GCA_031285975.1 Candidatus Adiutrix sp.
AACTCCGCGCCCTGGCCGACGGCCGCATTTTCAGCGGGGCCGAGGCCCACAAGCTGGGCCTGGTGGACGACCTGGGCGGCGTTGAGGAAGCCCTCGCCCGCGCCGCCCAACTGGGCGGCCTGCCCCCGAACCAGCGCCCGGAACTGGTGATTGAAGACGGCCGCAAGCCCTGGTGGGACACGGTGATGACCAGCAAAGCCCTGAACCTCACCCTGCCCCCGGCTTTCCAGCCCGGCGTGTCCATGAAATATATCTACCAGCCTGATTTGGGCGGCGGCGAAGGATATTGATGACCGCGTTTCTCACTCTGTTGGCGTTTATTGGCGAGTGGATTCTCGGCGACCCCCAGCGCTGGCCCCACCCGGTGCGGGCCATTGGCCGCCTGATCAGTTTTGCGGAAGCCGATATTCGGCAAAAACTCGGGCCCAACCCCACCCCGGAGCGCCTGCGCCTGGGCGGGGCCTGCCTGGCCATAGGCACGGTGCTGACGGTGATGGCCGTGACCGCACTCCTGCTGGCCCTGGCCGGAGCCCTCTGGTCACTGGTGTGGTTTGTCACCGCGCTGTATCTGGTCTATGCGGCCCTCTGCCTCCGCGACCTGTACTATCAAACCTGGCGTGTGGAAAAGGCCCTCAGGGACGGCTTTTTGGACGAAGCCCGCCGCCGCCTGAGTTGGGTGGTGGGCCGCGACACCGACCGGCTGGACGAGGCTGGCGTCCGCCGCGCCCTCATCGAAACTTTGGCCGAAAACTTTTCCGACGGCCTGGTGGCCCCCATGTTCTACCTGGCCCTGGGCGGCCCCGTCGCGGCCTGGGGCTACAAGGCGGTCAACACGCTGGACTCCATGGTTGGTTATAAAAACGAAAAATACCTGCACCTGGGCCGCTTTTCCGCGAAACTGGACGATGCGGCCAACTTCATCCCGGCCCGGCTGGCGGCCCTGCTGCTGGTGGCCGTGGCCCGCTTGCGGGGCCACGACTGGCGGGCGGCCTGGCGGCTGTGGCGGCGCGACGGGCGGCTCCACACCAGCCCCAACTCCGCGCAGACCGAGGCGGCCATGGCCGGGGCCCTGGGCCTATGGCTGGGCGGCCCCGGCTATTACGGCGGCGTATTGAGCGACAAGCCCAAAATCAACGCGGAGGGCGGCGAGGCGCACAGCGGAATGGTGTGGGCGGCGGAGGAAATGATGATCGGCGCGGCCATTCTCATGCTGGGGCTGACCGTTGCCACGCTCCTGTTGTTCACCGGCGGCTGGGGGTGGTGAGATGAGCGCAGTGCACGGCGGCCGCGTGTTTGAGGCGGCCCGGAGGCTTGGCCGCCCCTGGTCTGAAATTATCGACTTTTCGGCCAACATCAACCCCCTGGGGCAGCCGCAGGGCTTGAAGAAAGCCATCTTTGAGGACTTTGACCGCACCCTCCACTACCCCGAAGTTATGGCCGAAAGCCTCCTTGAGTACTTGGCCGCAGACTTCCGGCTATCGCCGGAATATTTCCTGGCCGGGGCCGGTTCCACGCCCCACTTTCACCTCTTGGCCCGCTCCCTGGGCCTGGCCCGGCCGGTCATCATCGGCCCGGCTTTTGCCGAATATGAGGGGGCGCTGAACCGGGCCGGTCTGGAAGCCCGCTACGTCCTCACCCGCGAGGCTGACGGCTGGCAGGTGACCCCTGAAACACTGGTCCGCCTCTGGGCCGCCCAGCCCGACGCCGTGTTCCTGGCCCACCCGGCCAACCCCACCGGGCGGCTGGTGCCTCCCCCGGTGCTGCGCGAACTGGCAGGCGAATGCGCCCACCGGGGCGTGTGGCTGGTGTTGGACGAGGCCTTCATCGACTTCACCGAAGGCGAAAGCCTTTTGCCGCTGGTGGCCGAAAATCCCCGGCTTATTGTGCTGCGCTCGCTCACCAAAATTTTCGCCCTGCCCGGCCTGCGCCTGGCCTTCATGGCCGCCCACCCCGAGGTTATGGCCCGTCTGCGCCCCCTGGCGGAGCCCTGGGGGCTGTCCAGCCCGGCTATCCGCGCCGGGAATTTTTGCCTGGCGCAAAAAAACTTTCGGCAAGCCTCGGCGGAAACTACCCGCCAGCTTCGCCGCCACCTTATCCGCGAGCTCACGGAATTGAATTTGGGGGACATCTTCCCCTCGGAGGCCAACTTCCTGCTGCTCAAGCTCCGGCAAGGGCTCACCCCCCGGCCCCTCCTGAACAGCTTATTTCAGGACGGCATTCTGGTGCGCGACGCCGCCAACTTTCACGGCCTCAAACCCGGCTTCCTGCGCCTGGCCGTCCGCCCCGTGCCGGAAATCGCGGCCCTCACCGCCAGTCTGCGGAAATTTTTCCATAACGGGGCGGCATAAATCCTGCCCTTTGTTGAGCAACATACAATCTCACGTGCCCTTTGCTGAAAGGACTACAGTATAAGATGCCCGAGCTCCCCGAAGTACAAACCATTGCCGCCGACCTCAACGAGGTGGTGGGCGGCGCGGTTATCGAGGCCGCCGCCGTGGGTTGCCCGAACATTGTGGCGGGCGACCCGGCGGCTTTGGCGCGCCTGGTCACGGGCCGCGCCATCCGCTCGGTGGAACGCATGGGCAAGTGGGTGCGCTTCAACCTGGAAGGCCCCCAAGGCGCGGCGGCGCTCCTGGCCCATTTGAAAATGACCGGCCAATTCCACTTGGGTAGCTGGCCCGGCAAAAGTTGGGAAAAGCACGACCACGCCGCCTTCCGCCTGCGGGGCCGCCCGGCGGGGGCCGACACCCTGTTCTACCGAGACATCCGCAAGTTCGGTCGTTTGCGGGCCTTTGAACTGCCGGAACTGGAAGAATTTCTGGCCCAGCTCAACCAGGG
>JAITVE010000249.1 GCA_031285975.1 Candidatus Adiutrix sp.
CCGTTACCGCTACACGGGCTCCTTTGACTTCGAGGCCATTCCCGCCGTTGGGGCGCGTTTTTATGACTGGCTGATTCTCTTGGGCTTCTGCGTCAACGCCGCTGTGGTGCCGCTCCACGCCTGGCTGCCGGACGCCTACCCGCGCGGGACGGTCACCGGCTCGGTCTTCATGTGCGCCTTCACCACCAAAACCGCTGTCTACGTGCTGATGCGCGGTTTTCAAGGCTGGGAAGTGCTGGCCATTGCCGGAACCATTATGGCCGTTTACGGGGTGCTCTACGCCTCTATGGAAAACAACGCCCGCCGCATCCTCTCCTACCACATTGTTTCCCAGGTGGGCTACATGGTGGCGGGCATTGGGGTGGGCACGGCCATGACCGTCAACGGCGCGGCGGCCCACGCCTACGCCCACATCCTTTATAAGGGCCTGTTGTTCATGTCCACCGGCGCGGTGCTCTACGCCGTGGGCACGGCCAAGCTCGACGAACTGGGCGGCCTGGCCGGGCGGCTCCCCTGGGTGATGCTGCTCTACATGGTGGCGGCCCTGTCCATTTCGGGGATGCCCATCTTTAACGGCTTCATCTCGAAAACCATGACCATCGCGGGCGCGGCGCAGGATCACCGCACCCTGGTGGCCCTGGGCCTGGAAATCGCGGCCGTGGGCACCTTCATCTCCGTGGGCCTGAAACTGCCGTACTTCGCCTTCTGGGGCGGCAAGCCCCTGGACATGAAGCGGGAAATCAAACCCATCCCGGTCAACATGTACGCGGGCATGGGCATTTTGGCCGCGCTCTGCGTCGCCCAGGGTTTGTACCCGGAAATGCTCTACCGCTACCTGCCCAACCCCATGACCGGGGACGCGGTCTACGCCCCCTGGACGGTGTGGAGCGTGCTCCAGGCCGGGATGCTGCTGGGTTTCTCCGGGCTGGCCTTCTTCGTCATGCGCCGGGTCATCACCCCGCATACGGCCCTGAACCTGGATTTCGACTGGTTCTACCGCTTAATCGGCCGGGCCGTGCTGGCCCTCATTTGCCGCCCGGCGGCGGCCATCGACAATGTGTGGACGAACGTCTACAACACTGTCGGCCTGCGCTTCCTGAAATTTTCCGGCCGGGGCACCACCTTTTTTGACCGGGAAATCATCGACGGCGTGGTGGATAACACCGCCTACACCGTGCAGGGCGCGGGCCTGCTGGGGGCCATGCTCCAGAACGGGCGGCTCCAGACCTACCTGGGCATGACGGTGACCTTCATCGTTGTCGTGCTGGCCGTTATTTGGTATCTGTAAATTATCATCGTCGCCTGGCGGCGTAAAGCCCTTATGGGGCATAGGGAATGCCAATGCCTGAAACCTACAGTCCTTACCCGGTGCTGACCGTACTGACCTTTTGGCCGGTGGTCGCGGCTGTGCTCCTTGCCTTCGTCAAAGGCGAGGAAAATGTGCGCCGCTTCACCCTGGCCGCCTCGCTGGTGGAGGTGGCCCTGGCCTGGCCGCTGGTGAATTTCGCCAAAATCGCCGGGTTCCAGTTCGTGGAACTGCACAGTTGGGTGAGCGCCTGGGGCCTCCAATACTATATGGGTATTGACGGCATCAGCGTGGCCATGATTTGGCTGTCGGTGCTGACGCTGCCGATGTGCGTGCTCTGCTCGTGGACGTATATCGGGCGGCGCATCAAGGAATTCCACGTCTGCCTGCTTTTGATGACCACCGCCTGCGTGGGCGTGTTCAGCGCGCTGGATTTGGTGCTTTTTTACGTTTTCTGGGAAGCCCTGCTCATCCCCATGTACCTCATGATCGCGGTCTGGGGCGGGGACGACCGGCGTTACGCCTCCATCAAATTCTTCATCTACACCTTGGCCGGGAGCACCCTGCTCTTGGCAGCCATCATAGCCCTGCGCATTGAGGGCGGCACCTTCTCCATCCCCGAACTGGCGGACAGGATTTACCCCTTCCGCTTCCAGTGCCTGGTGTTCCTGGCCATGGGCATTGCCTTTGCCATCAAGGTGCCCATGTTCCCCTTCCACACCTGGCTCCCGGCGGCCCACGTCCAGGCCCCCTCGGCGGGCAGCGTTATCCTGGCGGCGGTGCTGCTGAAAATGGGCACTTACGGCTTCCTGCGCTTTTCGCTGCCGCTGACCCCGGCGGCCAGCGAATATTTCGCGCCCCTGATGATCGCCCTGTCGCTGGCGGGCATCATCTACGGCGGGGCCATTGCTCTAGGGCAGACGGACATCAAAAAGCTGGTGGCCTATTCCTCGGTGGCCCACATGGGCTTCGTCACCCTGGGCATTTTCCTGTTCAGCGTGCGCGGCATTGAAGGCGCCATCATGCAGATGCTGAACCACGGCGTCATCACCGGGGCGCTCTTCATGCTCATCGGCACCATTTATGAGCGCAGCCACAGCCGTGAAATCAATAAGAACCTGGGTTTGGGCAAATATCTCCCGGCCTTCATGTTCTTCTGGGGGCTCTTCGGCCTGGCCTCCTTCGGCTTCCCGGGCACCAACGGCTTTGTGGGGGAATTTTTGGTCATTGCCGCTGCCCTGGGCGAAACCACCCCGCTGTGGGGGCTGAACGTGCCCCTCATCGGCCTTCTGACTATCCCCGGCGCCATGCTGGCCGCGGCCTACATCCTGAAAGTGTCCCTGAAAATGGCCTGGGGCAAGCCCAGTTCGGCCACCAATAAATACTGGAAAGACTTGAACACACGGGAATGGTCATACCTCGTGCTGCCGGCCTTCTTCGTCTTCTACCTCGGCCTGGCCCCTATGGGCGTGATAACCACC
>JAITVE010000298.1 GCA_031285975.1 Candidatus Adiutrix sp.
GTGGCACAGCATGATAGCCCTGCGGCAGACCGTGTTTTTCTTCTGCCTGTTCACGGCCATGGTCTGGGCGGGCTTGCCCTTCTACCATCAGGCCGCCAGCGACTCCCGGCGGGCCACGGCCGAAAAGCTCTGCCATCAGGCCCTCTTCAGTCAGGACGTTTCCAGCACCTCCTTCCTCAATCTGCTGGCCGCCAGTTTTGCCGAGTTTTCAGGGAATTTTTCAGGCAGCCCCGCCCTGGCCGATGACCAGGCCTTTTTCGAGGAACTGCGGGACGGCGTTCTTTTGAGCAACGTCACGGCCAACACCGCCGTGCTGGGGGTGCTGAAGGGGAAACGGGGCCGGGCCGGGGCCATGCTCGTATACAGAACGGAAGGCGCGGTGGGCCGCCTGGCCCTGCCCCTGGATTTTGACGGCCTGGTAGAACGATCGTCAGCCCAAAAGGCCTGGGCCGGGCCCATCTGCGGCCTGCCCCCGGAGGCGGCCCAGGGCCACGCGGGTATGCTCCTGGCCAAAACCATGAACCCGGAGGGCGACTGGCTCGGGCTGGTCATCACCATGCCCTGGATTATCAAAACCATTAATGACATTACCGGCTTGCAAAAGGTCTCTACCGCCTATATCACCGACCAGGGGGAATATATCATATACCCGCCGGGCCGCAGCGTCAGCCAGGGGCCGCAGGGCCTGGCCGAAGAGTTTATGGCAAACCCGGCGGAAATGAAACGTTTTCTGGCCAGCATCAAGAACCGGGAGACGGGCATTATGCCCCTGGAAAAGCTGTTCCCCGGCGACAGCTCCCCCTGGGCCCTGCCCTGGGAGGGCCCGGCCAGCATCGCTTACGCCCCCATGAGCATAGAGGGCTGGAGTTTTATGATGCTGGTTTCATCCGAAGAAATAGGCGCGACCGAGCCCAGCCCGCCGCTGAGCATGGTTCTGGCGGCCCTTCTGTCCCCCATATTGGCCGCCTTTTTGGCCTGGAAGATCAGTTCCCGCGTGATACAGCCCCTGAGCCGTCTTTCCGGGGCCCTGGGCCGCATAGCCGACGGCGACCTGGAGACGCCGCTCCCCGCGCCGGAAACACGCGATGAGATCAGCGACATGCTGCGGGCCTTTGAGCAGGTTCGCGTCACCCTGAAACATTCCTTCGCCAACCTAGCCGAAGCCACGGCGGCGGAACAGCGTCTGCGGAACGAACTGGCCCTGGCCCGGGCCATTCAGGAATCCATGCTGCCGGTCTCCCCGCCGGACATTCCGGGCCTCAGCGTGGCCACGGCCATTGACATGGCCGGTGAAGTCTGCGGCGACCTGTTTGACTGCTTCGCCCTGCCCGATGAGCCGGACGTTTTGTACTGCCTCATTGGGGACGTTTGCGGCAAGGGCATTCCGGCCTCGGTGGTCATGAGTCGGGCCATGGTGCTGGCCCGGTCATTCCTGCTGTCCGGCGCGGGCTGCGGCCAGACCCTGGCCCGGCTTAACGCGGCCCTTCTGCGTTCCAGCGATTCCCTGATGTTCGTGACCATGCTGATTGCCCGGCTGGATGGAAAAAGCGGCCTCTTCACCTGGGCCGCCGCCGGTCACCCCCCGCCCCTGCCGGGGCCAAGCCCCCTGGCCGGAACCGGCCCAGTTCCCTGGAGCCGGGAACTGGTGCTGGGCGTGCAGCCGGATATCACCTACACGGAACACAGCTTTACCCTGGCCCGCGGCCAGTATGCGCTGCTGTACACCGACGGCGCGGACGAGGCCATGGGGCCGAACTCCTCCGCTGCCAGCCCAGGCGAATCCGAAGGCCGGGAAGTTTTCGGTGAGGAACGCCTCGCGGCCGCTTTCATGGCCGCCTGCGAAAAAACGGCGCCCGCCGATGTGCTGCAAAGCCTCCGGGCCTCGCTTCTGTCGCACATGGGCGGCGCGCCGCCTTTTGATGACGTCTCGCTTATTGTTATTCGGCGGGATTGAAAACGGCTGGACATCAGCCGTCTATCCAGCCGGTGAAATACGCGGCCAGCCAGAGCGCTTTTCTATTGCAAGGTAGTCTGCATGAAATGAAAAGCGCCCGGATGTTTACGTATTTTGCAATTTACTAAAGGCAGGTACATTGCAAAATGCTCTAATGGCCGCCGCCGTTGGCCAGGCTCAGGCCAAGCCTTCGGGTTTCGCCGTCAGCGCCCCTGCTCTGCGGCTGCGGATTTTTTTTCCGCCGGGTCCACGTTCAGTATCATGCAGGCGATTTCCCAAACGCTTTTATCCTTGCGCCAGTCGAAGAAATTGTTCATCTGCTGGGCAAAGCTGTTGGGCTGCCATTCGGAAACGTCATAGCCCAGTTCGGCGAATAAGTCCAATAAATGCCCGCCGGTCATGACCCGGTAGGCGTCGCTGCGGCCGCCGTACCAATCGGGTTCCTCCATTTCGCTATAAGCCTGTATCGCGTCTTTATTCGCCTGGCCGCCTTTTGCGGCTTTCTGAAAGGCCCCGGCCTCAGCCGCGTTTTGCTGCCACTCCGGGCCGCCGGGCGCGTTATCCGCGTTTTGTTCCGCTTCCAGCGAAGAGGCCCAGCGCGCGAACTTTCCCAGGTCGGGGCTGTCTTCCGTTATGGTTTCGCGTTCACCCCCAAATTCCGAATGCTCATATATGCCGACCTGGTAACCGGGCCGTACCCGTATGGAGCATATGCTGTCGTTGGGCAGGGCGAAGCGTTCCCACAGGTCGTACCGGCCGACCGAGGGGATTTTCCAGGAAACGCCGGTATAGTTTTTGCCGGTAAAGGCCACGGCCACAAAATCAGGCTCGCCCTGGGCCCCGGCCTGGCCGCCGGGGGCCAAAAAAAGCGCCGCGCCTATCATCATGCACAGGAATACGAATTTTTTCATAGCTCATCCTTTCTCAATTGCCAGACAAAGTCTGCCAATTCAACGAATCGGCAAACTCGGTGGTCATGTTAAAGAACCTGTTGGAAACCGCCTGAAACTCACTTTCAGAAATAGCGTTTTTTCCACAAAACCCAGCAGCGCCATAGCGCTTAGAGGCAGTAAACATTTGCGCATTTCCACCTTCTTTTGAATAATTTAAGCAATCTGTGATTCACGCCCCGTCATCCTCGGCGGGGGCCTCGTCAAAGCGCAGTGTTTCCATGTTCCAATGCCAGACGCGGACGACGCCCTGCCCCATGGGGATTTTCAGGTCGTTGAAACCATCGCCGTTCACATCCTCAAAACTCAGGCGGGCCACGGTCGCACGAG
>JAITVE010000382.1 GCA_031285975.1 Candidatus Adiutrix sp.
CGTCTTCCGCCAGGTGCGGGAACTGCGGCTGAAAGAAAGCGACCGGCTGACGGGCATCAAGCACCAGCTTGGGGCCTTGGGCGTGGAAGTGCGGGTGGAGAATGACGACCTTATCATCAAAGGCCCGGAAGAGCCCCACGGCATGATGCCCACACGCCTCGGCCGGGTGCAGACGGCTTCGTGCCCCAACCTGGAAATCAAGCCCGAGCGGCTGGATTCCGACCACGACCACCGCCTGGCCATGACCCTGCACCTGGCCCTCGCCGCCGCCGGGCGCGACATCCCCATTCTAGGCGACGAATCCATCAGCGTCTCCTACCCCGCCTTCAAAGCCGACCTGGCCCGCCTGCGCTCCGGCAAAGCCGAGCCCTGAGCCGTGGTTCGTTCCACCCCCTTGATTTTAAAGGCCGAAGGCCGGGAGTGCCGCCTGGAAACAGCGGAAGCCTTCACAACTGAACGCGCCCGGGAGTTGACGCGCGGCCGCCGGGGACTTATCCTTATGGATCGGAACTTTGAGCCCGAAGCCGGGGCCTGGCGAGAGGCCTTCCCGGGCTTCACAGTCATGTTCCCCAGCGTTGCGGGCGAAGCGGCCAAGAGCCTTGAAGAAGCCGCCCGCGTGCTGGAAGCCCTGGCCGCCCACTCGTTAAACCGCGACGACTGGCTCATAGCCCGGGGCGGCGGCAGTGTGACGGATTTGGGCGGCTTCTGCGCCGGGCTCTACCAACGGGGCCTCAAGCTGGGGCTCATCCCCACCACCCTTTTGGGCGCGGTGGACGCGGCGGTGGGCGGCAAAACCGCCGTCAATTTCGCGGGGGCCAAGAACCAGCTGGGGCATTTTTACCTGCCCCGGTTCGTGCTGGCCGACCTGCCCGCCATCCGCGCTTTACCGGAAGCCCGCCTGGCTGAAGGTTTAGCAGAGGCCTACAAAACCGGCCTGCTGTTCGACCCGCGCCTCAGCGCGATGGTAGAAGGCTGGGCCGGGGAACCCGGCGGCTTGGCTGAGATAATCCGCCGTTCCGTCCACGCCAAAGCGGCCCTGGTGGCGCAAGATTTCCGCGAGGAAAAAGGCTTGCGTGAAGTCCTGAACCTCGGGCACACCTTCGGCCACGTGGCCGAAAGCTTTTACAGCGGCTTAAGCCACGGACGCGCCGTGGCCCTGGGCCTGGCGGTCATGGCCCAACTCTCCCGCGCCCACGGCCTGGACGACGCCGAGGCCGGGCGCATCACCAGCGTGGCCCGCCGCCTGGGCGGCCCCTGGCCTGCGAGCCTTTCAGCGGAGGAATTTTATCGCCGCCTGAAAGCGGACAAAAAAAATCGCGGAGGCCGCCCCCGCTTCATCGTACTGAAAGCTCCCCAGCAGCCGGAAGTCATTGAGGCCGCGCCCGAGGAAATTTGGTCGGCGGCTGTGGAGGTTCTGGGGGAATAACGGCAACCTCCCCTGCCCTGCCGTAATTCTGGCGATGGCGACCAAAGCGATTTTATTGGGGCGGCGATATCCCCCACCGCGTCATTCCTGCGGAGGCAGGAATGACGCGGTGGCAAGGCTGTTTGGGGGAGTTTCCCCGGCGTTGGTTTTGTTGAGGTATTTTATGGCGAATCAGTTCGGGCGCAATTTCAGAATCACCACCTTTGGCGAGTCGCGGGGCCCGGCTCTGGGGGTGGTCATCGACGGCCTGCCCGCCGGGCTCAAGCTCACGCCGGAAGACATTCAGCGCGACCTGGAGCGCCGCCGTCCGGGGCAGTCCCTGTATACCAGCCCCCGCCAGGAGCCCGACCGGGCGGAAATCATCAGCGGCCTGGGCACCGAGGGCCGCACCAGCGGGGCGCCGCTCACCATCCTGATTCGCAACGAAGACATTGGGGAGCCTCTGGCTCCCCCTGACGAGACTGAGGAAAAATTCAGGCCCGGTCACGCTGATTGGAGTTATTATCAAAAATACGGGCTACGTCCCCAGCCCGGCGGCGGGCGCAGCAGCGGGCGGGAGACCGTGGGCCGGGTGGCGGCCGGGGCGGCGGCGCGGCGGCTCCTGTCCCCCTTGGGAATCAAGGCTGCGGCCTACACCGTGGCCGTGGGCCGGGTGCGGGCCGAACAGATTGACCCGGATTTCGCCGAGCATGACCCCCTGCGCTTTGCCGACCGCGACCTGGCCCCGCAGGCCCGCCGGGAAGTGGAAGAAGCCATGCGCGACGGCGATTCTGTGGGCTCGGTGGTGGAAGTCACGGTCACCGGGGTTCCGGCGGGCTGGGGCGAGCCGGTGTTTGACAAGCTGGAAGCGGCCTTGGGCGCGGCCTTTTTTTCCATCGGCGCGGTGCGGGCCGTGGAGTTCGGGGAGGGCCTGAGCCTGGCCGCGCTGCGGGGCTCGGCGGCCAACGACCCCCTGGGGCCTGAAGGCCCCCTGAGCAATCGCCACGGCGGCATTATGGGCGGGCTCTCCACGGGTTTGCCCATTGTGGCCCGGCTCTACGTGCGGCCCACGCCCTCCATTTCGCGGCCGCAGCGCAGCGTGACCCTCGGCGGGCGGCCCACCACCATTGAAACGCATGGCCGCCACGACCCCTGCCTGGCCCCCCGCCTGGCCCCGGTGGCCGAGGCCATGGCCCTCGTTTGCCTGGCCGATTTTCACCTGGAGCCCAACCGGCACTACATCGCCATCAACCAGCACGCGGAAGTGTTATGAAACTCTTGATAATCAACGGCCCCAACCTCAATCTCCTGGGCCTGCGGGAACCGGGGCTCTACGGCAGCGAAACCCTGGACGGCATCAACGCCCGCCTGGCCGAACAGGCCGCCGGGTATGGCATCGCGCTGGATTTTTTCCAGTCCAACCACGAGGGCGAGTTGGTGGACGCGCTCCAAAAAGCGGGCCGGGAGTGCGACGGGGTCATCCTCAACGCCGCCGCCTACACCCACACCTCCGTGGCCCTGCGCGACGCGGCGCTGGCCATCGGCAAACCCGTGGTGGAAGTGCACCTCACCAACCCGGCGGCCCGTGAAGATTTCCGCCACAGGTCGCTGCTGGCCGGGGCGGCAACGGGTTCCATCTGCGGTTTCGGGGCCCAATCTTACGAATTGGCCCTGCATTGGTTCCACATTCGCAATACGAGTATGAATGTGTAAGTCTATCTCCCCCCGTGCCGTCATTCCGGCGAAAGCCGGAATCCATTTCCAGAGAAGCATCTTATGAACCGACACAATACTTCACTGGAAATAGACCCCGACTTTCGCCGGGGCGACGAGGGGTGAGGGATGGTTTTGGTTCCACATCCAATCGCAAAATGTGGTACAGTAGCCCAGCCTTTCAGGCTTTGATTCGATAACTAAGGAAGCTATTTTGAACGCCGGCAACATCATCGTCCGAGGCGCGCGCGAGCACAACCTCAAAAATATAGACGTGGACATCCCCCGCGATTCCCTCACCGTCATCACCGGGCTGTCCGGCTCGGGGAAATCCTCCCTGGCCTTCGACACCCTCTACGCCGAGGGCCAGCGCCGCTATGTGGAATCCCTCTCGGCCTACGCCCGCCAGTTTTTGGAGCAGATGGACAAGCCGGACGTGGATCTCATCGAGGGCCTGTCCCCGGCCATCTCCATCGAGCAGAAGACCACCAGCAAGAACCCCCGCTCCACGGTGGGCACGGTCACGGAAATCCACGACTACCTGCGCCTCCTCTTCGCCCGGGTGGGGGAACCCCACTGCCACCAGTGCGGGCGGCCCATCAAGGCCCAGACCGTGGTGGAGATTGTGGATCAACTGACGGCCCTGGAAGCCGGGACGAAAATGATTATCCTGGCCCCGGTTATCGGCGCGCGCAAGGGCGAGCACCAGAAGCTCTTCGAAAAGCTGCGCAAAAACGGTTTCGCCCGCGTGCGCGTCGGCGGCGTCATCCACGACCTCGGCGAAGAGATCACCCTGGACAAAAAAAAGAAGCACGACATTGAAGTGGTGGTGGATCGCCTGGTGATGAAGGACGCCATTCTCAAACGCCTCACCGATTCCGTGGAACTGGCCCTGCGAACTTCCGAAGGCACCATGATTGTGGAACTGCCGGACAAGAAGGAGGAGCTGTTCTTCTCCGAGCGTTTCGCCTGCGATTACTGCGGCCTGTCCTTCCCCGAGCTTTCGCCGCAGCTCTTTTCCTTCAACAGCCCCCAGGGGGCCTGTCCCCAGTGCGACGGCCTGGGGGCCAATGTTTTTTTCGACCCCGACCTGGTGGTGCCCAACCCCGACCTGTCCCTGCGCGAAGGGGCCGTGGCCCCCTGGGCCAAAAGCATTGGCGGCTATTACCACACCCAGCTGCAAGCCCTGGCCGACCATTACAAGTTTGATTTCTACAAGCCCTTCGACAGCTTGCCGGAAAAAGTGCGCCAGGTGGTGCTCTACGGCAGCGGGCGCGAGCAGATAGAGTTTTATTTTGAAAAGGACGACCGCAAGCATTTCTACAAGCGGCCCTTTGAGGGCGTGCTGCCCAGCCTGGAACGCCGCTTCCGGGAGACCGATTCCCAGGGCATCCGCGACGAGTTGGAGCAGTATATGAGCCACCGGCCCTGCCCGGCCTGCGGCGGGGCCCGCCTGCGGCCGGAAGCCCTGGCCGTGCAGGTTTCAGGCCGCTCCATCCGCGACGTTTCCGACCTGCCCGTGCAGGAGGCGTTAGGCTTTTTCAACGCCCTGGCCCTCAGCCCCAAAGAGGCCGAAATCGGCCAGCGCATCATTAAGGAAATCAAGGAGCGGCTGACCTTCCTCAACGATGTGGGCCTGGGCTACCTGGGCCTGGGCCGCGCTTCGGCCACCCTTTCCGGCGGCGAAAGCCAGCGCATCCGCCTGGCCACCCAAATCGGCTCCCGGCTGGTGGGGGTGATGTATATTCTGGATGAGCCCTCCATTGGCCTCCACCAGCGGGACAATGAAAAGCTCCTGGCCACCCTCAAAAAAATGCGCGACTTGGGCAACAGCGTTTTGGTGGTGGAGCACGACGCGGACACCATTATGGCCGCCGACCACGTGCTTGACCTGGGCCCCGGCGCGGGGGTGCACGGCGGGGAACTCATTTTCTCAGGCCCCCCCTCGGCCCTGATGAAAGACGAGCAATCCCTTACCGGCCAATACCTTTCCGGCCGCCGCACCATCGACGTGCCGGACAAAAGGTTGCCCTTCGACCGGGGAGCCATTGTGGTCAAAGGCGCGCGCGGCCACAATTTGAAAAACATTAGCGTGGAATTCCCGGTGGGGGTGTTCACCTGCGTCACCGGGGTGTCCGGCAGCGGCAAATCTACCCTGGTTTTGGAGACTTTGTACAAAGCCCTAGCCCAGAAGCTGTACCGCAGCCGCGTGAAAAGCGGCGAGGTGGACGACATCACCGGCCTGGAACTGGTGGACAAAGTCATCGACATCGACCAGAGCCCCATCGGCCGCACCCCGCGCTCCAACCCGGCCACCTACACCGGCATTTTCACGCCCATCCGCGAACTGTTTTCCAAACTGCCGGAAGCGCGGGCGCGGGGCTACGCGCCGGGCCGCTTCTCCTTCAACGTCCAGGGCGGGCGCTGCGAAAGCTGCCAGGGCGACGGCATCATAACAATCGAAATGCACGTTGTGCCGGATGTCTACGTCAAGTGCGAGGCCTGCCAGGGGCTCCGCTACAACCGCGACACCCTGGAGGTAAAATACCGCGACGCTTCCATCGCCGAAGTGCTTGACCTCACCGTCAGCGCGGCGGTAAAATTTTTCGAAAACGTCCCGGCCATCAAAGAAAAACTGGTGACCCTGGAAGAAGTGGGCCTGGGCTACATCCGCCTGGGCCAGCCCGCCACCACCCTTTCCGGCGGCGAGGCCCAGCGCATCAAGCTGGCGAAAGAACTGAGCCGCCGGGCCACGGGCCGCACCATCTACATCCTGGACGAGCCCACCACCGGCCTTCACTTCGAGGACATCCGCAAGCTCTTGGAAGTGCTGAAACGCTTGGTGGATCAGGGCAACACCGTCATTGTCATTGAGCACAACCTCGACGTGATTAAAAGCGCCGATTACGTCATCGACCTCGGCCCCGAGGGCGGCGACGGCGGCGGGCAAATCATTGCCACCGGCACGCCCGAGGAAATAGCCGCCGTCCCGGAGTCCCACACCGGGCGTTTCCTGAGCAAGGAGCTAGGCCGTTTCAAGCCCTCAAAGCCCTCGTCCCCGGCTTCGGCTCCGAAAAAAGCCGCCCCCGGCAAAAAGAACGGAGGCAAAAAATGAGCGGCGACACGGCCCGCTTGGTGGATTTTCTCTTCGAAGCCATGATGCTCAAGCGCACCCCGCGCACCGGCTACCAGTTCCTGGGCCACGGCGCGGAAAACGTGGCCGAGCACAGCTTCGGGGTCACGGTGCTGGCCTTTTTGCTGGTGCGCATGAACGGCCAGGCGGATTTGACCCGCACTATGCAGCTGGCCCTCTTTCACGACCTGGCCGAGGCCCGCACCGGCGACCTCAATTACATGAACAAGCGCTACGCCACTATGGACGAAGACCGGGCCGTGGCCGACGCCGCCGAGGGGCTCCCCTTCGGCCCCGAACTCATGTCCAACTGGCAGGAGTGGCGCGAGGGCCAAACCCTGGAAGCCCGCCTGGCCGCCGACGCCGACCAGCTGGACATGGCGCTGGAACTGCGGCGGCTGAAAACCCTGGGCAGCGACCAGGCCGAAGACTGGCTCTTTTATGCCCAGAAACGCTTGAAAACCGACGAAGGCAAAAAACTGTTCGATGAAATAGTGGTCAGCGACCCCGCCCGCTGGTGGTTCGAGCGCCGGGAAGAATACTGGGTTAAAAAATGACGGTGATGCGCCTCTCATTGCTGGAAAGTGACCGCGAGCCGGGGGATATCCGCCAGGGGCTGAGTGTGGGGCTCCTGGCCGTGCTGGTTTCCATCTGGGTGCACCTCATGTGTTTCAGCCTTTGGCAGGTGACGGACAAAAAAGCCGCCGACCATTTCGTCTTCACCCTGGAAGCCCCCCAGATGGAAATCACCCTCACCATCACCGAAGAGGGTTTGGTCGCCGAGACCCCGGAAGCCATTCCAGCCCCCGCCGCCCCCGCTGAAACCTCCGCCGCAGAAGCCGCGCCCGACGGCCAAAACCCGCTGGCAGCCCTGGCCGAAGCGGATTTGTCGCCGGAAGATATGGCCATTCTGGAAGAACTG
>JAITVE010000042.1 GCA_031285975.1 Candidatus Adiutrix sp.
GCTTTGGCCTCGATTTGGCGGATGCGCTCGCGGGTGACTTCAAAGTCGCGGCCGACTTCCTCCAGGGTGTGGTCGGCTTTTTCGCCGATGCCGAAGCGCAGGCGCAGCACCTTTTCCTCGCGGGGGGTGAGGGTGGCCAGCACTTTGCGGGTCTGCTCGGCCAGGTTGAGGCTGATGACCGCGTCGGCCGGGCTGACGATGCGGCGGTCTTCGATGAAGTCGCCCAGGTAGCTGTCCTCGTCCTCGCCGATGGGGGTTTCCAGGGAAATGGGTTCCTTAGCGATTTTCAGCACCTTGCGCACTTTGTCCAGGGGCAGTTCCATTTTGTCGGCGATTTCTTCCGGCGTGGGTTCGCGCCCCAGTTCCTGCACCAGATAGCGGGAAGTGCGGATGAGCTTGTTGATGGTTTCGATCATGTGCACCGGGATGCGGATGGTGCGGGCCTGGTCGGCAATGGCGCGGGTGATGGCCTGGCGGATCCACCAGGTGGCGTAGGTGGAAAATTTGTAGCCGCGCTGGTACTCGAACTTGTCCACGGCCTTCATCAGGCCGATGTTGCCTTCCTGGATCAGGTCGAGGAACTGGAGGCCCCGGTTGGTGTATTTTTTGGCGATGGAGACCACCAGGCGCAGGTTGGCTTCGATGAGCTCTTTTTTCGCGTCCCCGGCCATGCCTTCGCCCTCGCAGACGGCCTTGAGGATTTTGGCCAAATCCTTGGGCTTCATCTTCAATTCTTCTTCCAAATCCTTGGAGCGCTGGACGTGCTCGGCCACTTTCAGGCCCACTTCCTGCACCTGCTCCGGCGTTAACTTGACCTGGCGGCAGGCCTTGGCCAAACCCTTGGGGTCGCGCTTAACGGCCAGGCAAAACTTTTTCAGCTCACCCAGGTTGGGCACTTTGAAGTGTTCCAGGGCCTGTTCCAGCACCTTTTGGCAGATGGCGAACTCGCTGTCCCAGGCTTTCAGGCGGGAGACCATGGCGTCGTAGTGGTTCTGATCCAAGCGGAGGCTGCGGAACATTTCGGCGATTTCCAGCTTGCGGCGGGTCAGGTCGGTCTGCATCTTGACCTGCTTGGCTTTGTCGGCGGTCTTTTTTTCCACGGCCACTTTGCGCTGCTGGCGGGTGTAGTTGTTGGCCTTGCGCTCAATTTCCTTAATCAGGGCAATGATCTGGTCGCGGCGCTGGGGGGATTCGACATAATTCTCTTCCTCTTCGTCCGCGTCCTTCACCACTTCCTTGAGGCGGATTTCGTCGGCTTCAAGTTTTTTGCGCAGTTCGCTGATTTCCTCAAAGCCCACGGTGGTTTCCAGAATGGCGGTGATGACCAGCTGTTCGCCGCGCTCAATGCGCTTGGCGATTTCCACTTCGCCCTCGCGGGTCAAAAGGGAGACCTGGCCCATTTCGCGCAGATACATTTTCACCGGGTCGGTGACGCGGGTGTCGGCTTCGGCCTCAAAATTCAGGTCAGGCTCGCGGTCGTCCTGACTTTTCATATCCTCAAACTTTTTAGTCCCTTTGACCATCTCCACATCTTCGACGCTCGGCAAATCCATGTCGTCGAAAAAGGCCATGCCCATCACGTCGTCCATGCTGTCGCCGTCGTCCAGCGAGGAGATGGATTCGGTCAGGTCGTCATAGTTGAGATTTTCCTTGTCTTTGCCCAAAGCAATGATGTCTCTCATCTTGAAAGGATCGCGGGCCATGTAAAACTCCTTAAAAGGGTTGGGGGAAAATCGGGGGTGGGAAAGAAGCGAGGCGGTGAAGCGGTTCCTTGATTTTGTGGGAACCGGCCGTCATTATACTCAATGCTGTGTCCGCTGAACTCAGGCGATACGGCACACCCGAATTGATTACTATATCACAATTACTGCAAAAGTAAATCGTTTTTCTCAGAAATCAAGCGGGCCAGTCCGGCCTCGTCTCCGGCGGCCTGGGCTTTTTTGATGTCAACGGACAGTTCGGTTTTGCGCCGCTGCCGCCATTTGCGCTTCAGGCGCTCCATGTAGTCCCCGGCCACGGCGGCGGATTCGTCGGCCCGGTAGGCCCGCTCGGCGACGGCGGCCTCGGCGGCCAGGGCGGCCATGGGTTCGCAGTCGTCAATGGCAATGGCTTCCGGCAGCACCGCCCCGCGCAGTTCAAAACACTCTTTGAGGCGGTCGAAAAGCTGGCGGGTAGCGTCATTGGGCCAAAAAGCGCCCATTTCTTCCAGCACCGGGGGCGCGGCCTCGGGGTGAATGAGGATGAGTTTTAACAAGGCCCCGGCTAATGAATCATAGTCAGCTTCCTTGGCGGGCTGGCGGGACGGGCTGTGGGTCAAGGTTTTGCGGCGCTCGTCTTCCTGCTTGAAGCGGCCCAGCACTTCCTCGTCCAGTTCCAAAAGCCGGGCCAGGCGGCGGCGCAGAAGCTGGCTCTTGGCGGAATCCGGCACCTGGGACAAGAGTTCGCGGGCCTCGCGGGCCAGCCGGGCCTGGCCGGTGAGGGAAGCGGGGTGGGCGGCTTTCATGCGGGCCACCTGGAACTCCACGACGTCTTTGGCCTGGGACGCGGCTTCGTACAAGGCCTCGGGGCCGAATTCGCGGATGAAGGTGTCCGGGTCGTGCCCCTGGGGGAGCGTCAGCACCCGGCCATCCAACTCGGCGTTGAGGAGCAGCGGCAAAGCGCGGGAAGCGGCCCGCTGCCCGGCTTCGTCCGCGTCGAAGAGCAGCAGCACTTCGCGCACGTGGCCCTTCAGCAGGTTCAAATGCCCCGGGGTCAGGGCCGTGCCCAGGGTGGCCACCACCTCGTTGATGCCAGCGGCGGCCAGGCTGATGAGGTCGAAATAGCCCTCCACCAAAAAAACCATGCCCGCGGCCCGCAGAAAGGGCCGGGCCCGGTGAAGGCCGTAGAGCAGGCGGCCCTTGTTGTAGACCGGCGTTTCCAGGGAATTGAGGTATTTGGGCTGATTCTCGGCCTCGCCCAACAGGCGGCCGCCGAAGCCGCAGACCCGGCCCTCGGCGTTAAAAATCGGCACCATCACCCGGTTGCGGAAAGCGTCGTAATAACGGCCCTCCTGGCGGCCCGGCTTCACCAGCCCGGCTTCCAGCATGATTTGCTCGCCAAAGCCCTTGGCCGACAAGTGTTTCACAAGGCTGTCCCAAGCGTCCAGCGAGAGGCCCAGACCGAAATCGCGGGCCGTGCGCTGGTTGAGCCCCCGCGCCGCCAGGTAGCGGCGGGCCGGGCCGCCCTCTTCGCTCCACAAAAGCTTTTCAGAAAACTCGCGGGCTTTGTCCAGCACTTCCAGGATGGCGGCGCGGTTCGTGCGGCTTTGGGCCTGGGGCGAGGCCCCGGCTTCCGGCTCCGGCAAGTCCACGCCGTAGCGCCGGGCCAGTTCGGCCACGGCTTCGGGGAAGCTGTGCCCCGCGATTTTCATGAAAAAGGTGATGGCCCCCCCCCCCACGCCGCAGCCAAAGCAGTGGAACATGCGGCGGTGAGGTGTGACGATGAAGGAGGGCGTTTTTTCGGAGTGGAAGGGGCACAGCCCCTTGTAGACCGCGCCGGCCCGCTTGAGGCTGACGTAATGCGAAACCAGCTCCACCAGGTCGGCGGCTTCGTTGACTTCGTCTATTTTTTCCTGGGGATAGAAAGCCATAGCGGAAGGTGCGCCGCGCTCACGTTCGTTGGACGTGGGCGCGGCGGGGAACCCTAAACGGCGGGGGCCGGGGGAGCGGCGACCTGGGCGGCGCTGCTGCGGTTGCGGATACGCTGTTCCTCAAGCATATAGAAGTTGATGGCCTTTTGGAGGGCGCGGGTGGCGCTCAAATCCAGGTCGAGGAATTTCAGGCCCGCCCGGGCATACTGTTCGCCCTCGTTGGTGGTGATGCGCACCACCTCGGCCTCGCCGTTGATGGTGGTCTGCTGGCCGGGGGACGACGGCACGGGGAAAAACAGGGTGAACCACAGCCTCATGCCCACCTTGGCCTGGGGCGGCCGGGGGATGCCGATTAAAACGCCGCCCGCCGAAAAATCCAGGAGGGTGACGCGGCCAAAGGAGGGGTGGGTTTGGATGGTGATTTTTTTATCGCTGGTGATGCTCAGGCGGTAATCCATGCGGGCGTTGGTTTCGGTGAGGCCCCCGGCAACGGGGATGCTCAGGGCCACGGCCGGGAAGCCGGTTTGATCCTCGGGGTTCACCTTATAGTTGGGCAGAATTTCCAGCACCTGGCAGCGCCAGCCCCAGCGGATCATCTCTGAAGAGACCGGGTCGCGCCGGACAAAGGTGGCCTCCAGGGAGCGCCCGGCCATGGACTTCAAAATCGCCGGTTCGGACTGGCTGATGATGATGTGAGTCGGGGTTATGTCCTGCACCATCGCGCTGCGCACATCTATATAATCATTAATGAGGTCAACGTCAAAAATAAGATCGAGCCGGGTTTGCGGCCGCAAAATCTCATCAATAGTTAAACTGCTTCTTTTAGTGACTTCAGCCATGTGACATCCCTGAATACGGCCATTTGCGGCCTTATTAGATTTATAGCTATTCAATTATAATACATTTCACGCTCCTAAGCAATGCTGTTTTCTTCCCCAGGGCCAGAGGGCTTCAATGCGCTCTTTTCACCCTTGAGACAAGCCGCTCGCGGAGCCCGCCATTAGAGTTGTTCAGAATAATTAGCAAAATCCAGGCCAATAACAATCTTCCACACGGGCGCTTTTCCCCTTTAAATACATGAGCCTACAGAAAACGAATTTTATCGCCCCGCCAAACTGGCAGCTAAAAATGTAAAAGAATTTCACAAATGTAAAATTTTTTAATAGCGATGGCGCAATACTTCACCACTCAGGAAATGCCGCCGCCTTGTAAAATTCCGCCCCGGCGATTGACTGTGAAGAGCATCCGGGGTATACTGAAAACATAAGGATATAGCACTCATAAAGAGCTTTGGCATATATTGTATAGTCACTCACAGGAGGCGCTACCCCTAGTTGTAATTTTGTGCTGGAACACTCGAAGGCATGTGGAATACACACCCCGGACTCGAATTTTTACGCGTGCGTCAGCCGCGTTTCGCCGGAAAAGGTTTAGACAAACGGTTTGGGACAGGCGCGGCCTGGCCCGCTTTGGCATGATGAGAGGTATTTATGTCCATGAAAAGTAAAATTTACGGCACCATTCTCCTGTTAGTTATTGTCGCCATAGGGATAATGGGCGTTTTCATTTTCGGGATCACCGGCATTAACACCAGCACCCTGGCCCTGGGCTCGCAGGCCAAGCGGGCCGTCAACCTGACCGCTATCGACGCCATCGCCCTCACCCGCTCCGTCGGCATGGTGCGCCTCATTCTCGCCGCCACCCCGGAAAGGCGGCAGGAAATCTTCGAGGACTATGTGCAGGCCTCTGAAACGCGCATGGCCGCCGAACTTGAGGATTACCGCAAAAATATCCCTACGGACGCCGATGAGGAAATGCGCAACAGGCCGGTGCGGGTCAAGACCGCGTGGGACGCCTATGTGAAGTCCACCGCCGCCGTCGCGGATTTGGCCTTCCAGGATTCCAACCGGCAGGCCGACGCCCTGGCCGCCACCATGTCGGCCACCTGGGCCGAATTAAGCGCGGAAATCGCCGCGATTTGCGATTCCATCAGGAATGATTTTTCCCCGGAACTCACCGCCTGGCGTGACGAAATGCGCAACGTCAGGGTGTCCATCGCCGATTACCGCTTCTTCCTCGCCCGGCTGAACATGTCCGACACCAAGGAAGATTCCGAAAAATTCGCCGCCAGTGCGCGCGGCAGCTTTGAGGCGGTGATCACGGCCGCCTCCCACGGCGCCTCGCTCCCCTATGGCTACGGCGAGAAGGCCAAGGCCATCGTCACCAAAGTTGAAGGGCTCAGGACGAAAATGGAGGAAGTGCTCCGCCTCGGCCTCGTCAACTCCAACGCCAACGCGCTGTTGCTGCTGAACACGGACGCCGAGGAAAAAGCCCGGGCCTTAAACGCCCTGACCACCGAACTGGTCGCCTCCGTCCGCGCCACGCAGGACGCTTCCCTGGTCGCCGCCACCGCCACCGGCAAGCGCAGCATCACCGTGTCCCTGACCGTCGGCGTTATCGGCATCCTGGCGGCCCTTATCCTGGCCTGGCGGATTATCGCCTCCATTGTCGGCAGCCTGCAAAAAATTATCGGCGACCTGGCCGGCGGGGCCCGCGAGGTGGATCACGCCTCCAGCCAGCTTTCCGCCGCTTCCAACACCCTGGCCGAAGGCGCGACCGAGAACGCGGCCAGCCTGGAGGAAACCAGCGCGGCCCTGGAAGAACTCAGTTCCATGACCAAGAGCAACGCCGATAACGCCATGGAAGCCAACTCCCTGATGAACCAGGCCAACCAGGCCGTGGGTCAGGCCGATCAATCCATGAC
>JAITVE010000228.1 GCA_031285975.1 Candidatus Adiutrix sp.
GGCGTCGAGAGCGGCTTTCAGTTCGAAGGCGCAGATGTCGGGGGGGTGGCCCTCTTCCATGGCGGCCAGGACGGCGGCCAGGCCTTCACCGGCTTGTTTCAGGGCGGCCTGGTGGCGCAGGTTGGGCACGACCTCCGGGGGGGCCGGGTTTTCGCGGCCGGTGGCCAGTTTTAAAATCGTGGCCTTCAGTTGTTCCAGGCCGTGGCCGGTGCGGGCGGAAACAGCCACAGTCACGGGGCCGCCTTCGCCTTTGGCGGGGGCTTCGGCCAAATCGGTTTTATTCCACACCACAATGGTGCGGCCCGGCGGCAGCAGGGCGGGGTCGATATAATCCCCGCCGCCGCCGCTGAAGCGGGCGCTGTCCCGCACCCACAGGACGATGTCGGAGGCTTCCAGCCGGCTTCTGGTGCGGTTCTGGCCCAGGGCGTCCAGGGCGTCACGCGGGGCGCTTGAAAGGCCCGCAGTGTCGCACAATTCTATTTTCAAGCCAGACCAGCTGGCGTACACCGTGATGAAATCGCGGGTGGTGCCCGCCACGTCGCTCACCATGGCCCGGTCATGCCCCAGCAGGGCGTTGAAGAGGCTGGATTTGCCCACATTGGGCGCGCCCACCAGGGCCAGACGCAGGCCGTCTTTGAAGAGCCGCCCCTCCCCGGCCTCGGCCAAGAGTTTTTGCAGGGGCCGCCAAGCCCCTTCCCGCAGGCGTTCACCCACGGCGAGCAAGTCAATGGGTTCCACATCTTCGCTGAAATCTATGGCCGCTTCCAGGTCCGCCAGGGCGGAAAAAATGGCCTGGTGGATGGCCTCCACCCGCGCGGACAAGCCCCCCGCCAACTGACGGGCGGCCAGGGTCACCTCGGCCGCGCTTTGGGCCGCGATAAGATCGGCCACGGCCTCGGCCTGGGCCAGGTCCAGGCGGCCATTAAAAAAGGCCCGCCGGGTGAATTCCCCCGGCTCGGCCAAAACAGCCCCGGCCGCGAGCAAAGCCGCCAAAACCTGGGCGCTCACGGCCGCCCCGCCGTGGCCCTGTATTTCCGCACAGTCCTCACCCGTAAAAGAATGGGGGGCGGGGAAATAGACGGCCAGGGCCTCGTCTATCAAGGCTCCGCCGGGGAAATGCACTTCCCCGAAGCGCATGACCCGCGCCCGCCATTCGTCTGAATTATCTTTCGGTACGAATACGCGGCGCAAAATGGCCAGGGAATCCGGGCCGGAGAGGCGGATAACGGCAATGGCCCCGGTTCCGGGGGCGGTGGATATGGCGGCTATGGTGTGGGTGGGTATCATTTTTCCGGCGAATCTATAATGAAGGTGACGGGGCCGTCGTTGAGCAGTTCAACTTCCATGTGGGCGGCAAAGCGCCCGGAAGCGACCGTCAGCCCCAGGGAAGCCAGTTTGGCTTTGAAATATTCATACAATTCGTCAGCCAGGGCGGGGGCGGCGGCTTTATCGAAACTGGGCCGGCGGCCCCGGCGGCAATCGCCATACAGGGTGAACTGGCTCACCACCAGAAGTTCGCCGCCCACTTCGCGCACCGAAAGGTTCATTTTGCCGCCTTCATCGTAAAAAACCCTCAGCCCGGCCAGTTTTTCCACCAGCCAATCGGCATCCTGTTTTGTATCCCCTTCGGCCACCCCTAAAAAAATAAGAAGGCCGGAGCCGATGGAGCCGATTTCCTCGCCCTCCACCCGAACCGCAGCCTTGGTGACTCGCTGTAATAAAATCCGCATTACATGACCTTGATATTCTTTTCCTCCAGCACCGCCTTATCAGCCCAAGGCTGAAAAGTGCTGCCGATACGGCGATAGACCGTTTCGGGCTTAAGTCCCGCCAATTTCAGGGCGGCCATGATGGCGGGCGAATCTTCCTCCTGAAAGCTGATGGCCAGGCCGCAGTTGGGGTTGACCTCCTTGGGCACGGGTATCAGTTCAAAAAGCATATCAAGGTCATCCAGCAGATCTTCCGCATTCAGCACCAGGGTGTTGGACGCGAAGACCAGAATGATCTTGCCGCCGCCGTTCATGGCCCGCCAGTGTTGTTCCGGCGACGACATGACTGGTTCCAGAAAAGTCATAATTCCTACCTCTAGGGGTGGAACGGGTGAAAAGGCGCGCCCTTCACCCGTTCTTATTGTGTACGCTTTCAGCCTTTGTGTCAAGTTTTGCCTGACCCAAAAGGGTTTACGCCAGGCTCATGGCCTGAATAGAGGAAGGAAGCGAGGGCCGCCCGGTTTCGCTCTTGGCCTGTTCGGCCAAGCTTTTCATGGTTTCCCGCAGCTTGGTTTCTTCGCGTTTAAGGCGGCGGTGTTCATAAATAATGGAGCCGAACATGGCGGCCAGACAGACTCCGGAATAGATATAGGGCATAAAGCACCTCCCGTAAATTTACCAGAACCGGACAGATTTTCCTGCCTCTTACGTTCTTGCCTGCCTAATTTGCAATTAAGATGCCAATAAATTCCGTCAAAAAAAAGACTTGATAATCGTCCCAAATATCGGTAATTTAATGTATGAATTACAAAATTCGCCAAAAAACATCTGAAAGAGAATATTATGCAAAATCTTGCCGAACGAGTGAGCCAAATCCCCCCATCCCCCACCTTGTCACTGGACGCGAAAGCCAAGGCCCTGAAGGCCGCCGGCCGCGACGTTATAAATTTTGGCATAGGCGAGCCGGATTTCGACACCCCGGCCCACATTGGCGAAGCGGCCATAAAGGCCATAAAAGACGGCTTCACCCGCTACACCCCGGTGGCCGGCATTATGGAACTGCGCGAGGCCATTTGCGAAAAATTCCGCCGCGACAACGGGCTGGAATACAAGCCTTCGCAGATCGTGGTCAGCAACGGCGGCAAGCACGGGCTGTATAATATCTGCCTGTGCCTTTTTCAGCCGGGCGACGAGGTGATTCTGCCCACCCCGACCTGGATAAGTTACGCCCCCATGCTGACCCTGTGCGGGGCCAGGGCGGTGCAGGTGAAAACCAGTGTGGCCAACGATTACACCATTACGGCTGAAGAACTGGAACGCGCCATCACCCCCAGAACGCGCGGCATCATTATTAATTCGCCGTCCAACCCCACGGGCATGGCCTATG
>JAITVE010000101.1 GCA_031285975.1 Candidatus Adiutrix sp.
CTTGGCCTGGGTGATGCTCTCCTCCAGCGGCTTGGGATAGTGGGCCAAACCGGCCAGGTATTGGCCGTGGGTGGCCAGATCCACCGGCATGAGCTTCATGTGGGCTTCCAGGAGGAAACCCTCGGCCGTGAGCTGGCCTTTGAAGATTTCCACAATATCCCGCATGGGGGTGGGGTCGATGCCCGAAGCCAGGGTCAGGAGGTCGGCGTCGATCTGGAGGGGGCGCATCAGCACATGGTCTTTGACCGTAATGCGCACCTTGCCGTCCGGCCCGTTTTCCACCGCGGGCTTGCCCTCCACGTCGTAGCGGATGAAGCGCACCCCGCGGGAGCGGGCTTCCTGGTACAGTTCCTCGCGGAAGCCGTAGGCCCGGACGTCCCGGTAGAGGATGTAGATGACCGCGTCGGGGTTCCGGTCGAGAATCATCAGGGCGTTCTCGATGGAGTGGGTGCAGCAGACCTTGGAGCAGTAGGGCCGGTCCGGCTCGCGGGATTCGACGCACTGGATGAAGGCAAAGGTTTTGCCCGCGCCGGTGAGGCTGGGGTCGTTGGCCTTCAGTTTCGCGTCCAAATCGAGCGAGAGAATGACCTTGTCGTTCTCGCCGTAGAGGTAGCTGTGGGGTTCGTGGGCGTGGCCCCCGGCACACAGGATGGTGGCCCCGTGCTTGATGACCTTTTCGCCGTCCGGCCCTTCCACCGTGGTTTCGAAGTTGCCCAGGAAACCGCCCGAATATTTGGGCATGGTGTTCATATACAGGGTGATGTTCTGGTGTTCCTTGACCTTTTTAATCAGGTCGGCCAGGTAGCCCGCCACGTCTTTTCCTCTCGGGAAAATCTTGTGGGCGTTGCCGCCGAGCTGGTCGGTCTTTTCCACCAGGTGCACCGGGAAGCCCTGCTCGGCCAGGGACAGGGCGGAAGTCAAACCCGCCGCGCCGCCGCCGATGACCAGGGCCTCGTGCACCAGGCCCATCTTGGTCTGGTACATGGGCTCCAAGAGGGCCGCCTTGGCCACCGCGCCGCGCAACAGGTCTTTGGCCTTGCGGGTGGCGCGTTCCGGCTGCTGCTGGTGCACCCAGGAGTCGTGGTCGCGGATGTTGGCCATTTCGAAGAGGTATTTGTTCAAACCGGCCTGGGCCAGGGTCTCGCGGAACATGGGCTCGTGGGTGCGCGGCGAGCAGGAGGCCACCACCACGCGGTTGAGCTTGTGTTCCAGGATGGCTTCCTTGATTTTGCCCTGGCTGTCCTGCGAGCAGGTGAAGAGGAAGCGCTCGGCCGCCTCCACAAAGGGCAGGCTGGCCGCGTATTCCCGCACCGCTTCCACGTCGATGATGGAGGCGATGTTGATGCCGCAGTGGCAGACGAACACGCCGATGCGCGGGGTCTCGCCGCTGATGTCCCGTTCCTCGGGATATTCCACGGTTTTGGTCTGGGTGAAGCGGGCTTCCGCGATTTCCAGACCGGCGGCCTCAGCGGCGGCCGAGGCTTCCATGACCGTGTAGGGGATATCCTTGGGCTCGTTGACCACGCCGCAGGCGTGAACGCCGGGGCGGCTGGTGCTGACCGGGGTGAAATGGCCGGTCTCAATGAAGCCGTTGTCGTTCAAGGTGATGCCGAGGCCCGCGGCCAGTTCCGGCAGGGTGGCGCTGGGGGTCAGGCCCACGGACAGCACCACCATGTCGAAGAATTCCTTCTGCCGGTTGCCCTGGTCGTCAATGTATTCCAGGGCCACGTCGCCGTTGATCTGCGGGGTCAGGGTGTGGACGCGGCTGCGGACGAAGTTCACGCCCGCGACTTTGGCTCTCTCATAATACTTCTCAAAGTCCTTGCCGTAGGTGCGGATATCCATATAGAAGATATTCGCGTCCAAAGCGCCCCCGGCGTGTTCCTTGGCGATGACCGCTTCCTTGATGGCGTACATGCAGCAGACCGCCGAGCAGTATTTCTTGTCGCAGCGGTTCAAATCGCGCGAGCCCACGCACTGGAGCCAGGCGATGCGCTGGGGCTCCTTGTGGTCGCTGGGGCGCACCAGGTGCCCCTGGTAGGGGCCGGAGGCCGAGAGAATGCGCTCGAATTCCATGGAGGTGAGCACGTTCGGCCACTGGCTGTAGCGGTAGGTCTCGCTGCTACTGGGGTCGAAGGGGTCGAAGCCCGTGGCCATGACCACGCTGCCCACTTCCAGTTCGATGATTTCATCCTTCTGGGCGTGGGTTTCCAGGGTCAGGGCCTGGGGCAGGCAGGCCTTCACGCAGCGGTAGCACTGGCAGCAGGCCCCGCAGGAGATGCAGCGGGAGGCTTCGGCAATGGCCGTTTCCTCGCTGTAGCCGAGCTCGAACTCGTTAAAATCCTGGCGGCGATCCTCACCGGCGCGCATGGGCATGTGGGCCCGGGCCAGTTTGGGGTCTTGCAGAGGCACGTCGCGGTACTGCTCTTTGCCGGTGAAAACCATGGGTTCGCGCCCGGCGGCCATGTCCTGCCCGGCCACGTAGCGGGCGATGGAGATGGCGGCTTCCTTGCCGGCGGCAATAGCGTCGATGGCCAGGGCGGGCCCGATTTGGATGTCGCCGCCCGCGAAAACGCCGGGGCGGCCGGTGGCCAGGGTGCGGGGGTCGGCCTGGATGGTGGAGCCGCGCCCGATGACCACGCCTTCCACATTGGCCACGGATTCGCTGGAGGGCACCTGCCCGGTGGCGGCGATGACCAGGTCAAATTCCTGCTTCAGGATATCGCTCTTGTCGTCCGTGAGTTTCGAGCGGCGGTCATTGGGGTCGCCGTCGCAGCGCACGGCCGTCAGATGGGCCAAAACCTTCGCGCCCTTCTCTTCAAACTTCAGGGGCGAGCGCAGGGTGACCAGTTTCATGCCCTCTTCAATGCCCTCGTCCACTTCCCAGTGCCAAGCGGGCATGGCCCCTTTGCCGCGGCGGTAGGCCAGGGTGACTTCCGCGCCCAGGCGAATGGCCGTGCGGGCGGCGTCCATAGCCACGTTGCCGCCGCCGAGCACCAGAACTTTTTTACCTTTATAATCGGGCCGGTCGCCCAGGTTCACGTCCCGCAAAAATTTCACGCCGGACATCACGCCGGGCAAATCTTCGCCTTCCACGCCCAGCTTGGCGTTATTGTGCGCGCCCATGGCCAGGAACACGGCCTTGTAGCCCTGAGCGAACAGGTCGTCCAGGCTGAAATCCTTGCCCAGAGCGGTGTTGTATTTAATTTCGGCCCCGGAATAATCCAGGATGAACTGCACTTCCTCTTCAATCACGCTGGGGGGCAGGCGGTAATCGGGGATGCCCAAACGCATGGCCCCGCCCGCCACGGGCGCGGCTTCGAAGATGGTGGCCTTAAGGCCCCGGCGGGCCAAATGATAGGCGCAGGAAAGACCGGCCGGGCCCGCCCCGATGACGGCGACTTTATCGGCCTTGGCTTCCTCTTTGGGGAAGGCCTCGCCAGCGGTTTTCAGGTCGGCGTGGTCGGCCACGAAGCGCTTGATGTCCTTGATGGCCAGGGGGGCTTCCATCTGGCGGCGGCGGCACTCGCTCTCGCAGGGGTGGGCGCAGACCCGGCCCAGGGAGCCGGGCATGGGCAGCACGTCCAGAATGACTTCCAACGCTTCCTGGAAGCGGCCCTTGGAAGCCAGGGAAACGTAGCCGTGGGCGTTGACGTGGGCCGGGCAGGTCAGCACGCAGGGGCTCACGCCTTCTTTAGTCAGCGAGAAGGAGTTGGGGTAGGCCTGGGCGTAGGACTTAAACGTCACCTTGCGGGTGTTCAGGCCCTGGTTGAATTCGCTGGGCACGTCCACCGGGCAGGCCTTGGCGCAGTCGCCGCAGGCGGTGCACTTGGAACTGTCGATATAGCGGGGCTTCTTGCGAACCTTGGCCTTGAAGTTGCCCGGCTTGCCGTCGAGGGCCACGACCTCGGCATTGTTGATGACGTTTATATTGATGTGCCCGCCCGCGTCGTTGAGCTTGGGCGAAATGATGCACATGGCGCAGTCATTGGTGGGGAAGACCTTGTCCAACTGGGCCATGCGCCCGCCGATCGCCGGGTTCTTTTCCACCAGATGGACGTAAAAGCCCATTTCCGCGAGGTCCAGGGCGGACTGCATCCCGGCGATACCGCCGCCCACCACCATAACCGCGCCTGTCTTCTTGGAATCGTTAGCCATAGCGCTCACCTTTTCTGAACCCCGCCTGGGGGCCATGCTCCGCCGTAACGGCTTAGTGCTTGAAATATCCCGGCGGACGTTGAACCTGCGGGTTCTCCCTCGCCGTTATACCGTTATGTATTGAAAAATTATGATACCAGACGCCCTCACCTCAAACCGCGTCCTTGCTGTGACGGTTCGGCCAAGTAAAGATGTGCGGTACGGACAATACCAAAGTCCAATCGGCCAAACTGAAGGAAATCCATATCATAGCGATTTGCGAATGGTTAGAATTATAGCCCGAAGCACCTTCAAAGTCAACCTTATATCTTTACCCGCCCAATACAGCGGCTTTGCGCGAAATTTTCGGCTCTGGGGACAGCGTCCCGCTACTGCAAATCTTCGCGCGAAGCCGCCCCTTTTTCCTGGTTATCATTAAGCACCAGCCGGACTAAACTCTTGGCCACTTCCTCTTCTTCGAAGGCCACGGCCGCCGCGCCGAGGCTGTGGAGGAGGTTTTTGTCGCTCAAGAAGCGGGCGCGGGCCAGGATGCGGAGGTTGGGGTTCAGGTCTTTGGCGGCGGCTACGGTGGCGGCGGTCAGGGAGACGTCGGGGATGGTGACGACCAGGCAGCTTGCTTTTTCCACCCCGGCGGCGGTGAGGATTTCGCGGGCGGAGGAATCCCCGAAGACGGCGTGGCGGCCCTCGGCGGTCAGGCTGTTGACGGTGTCCACATTCATATCGATGATGACCGGCACCAGGCCGCGTTCGGTGAGGGCGGCGGCCACTCCGCGCCCGGCGGGGCCGTAGCCCACCACCACGGCCCGGCCCGCGTCTTCTTCTTCGGTGGTCAGCACGGCTTCCATCACCTGGTTGCCTTTGAGGGCGCGGCGGTCGGCGCGGGCGCTCAGGGTGCGCCAGAGGCGGGGGCGTTTCCGCAGCCGCTCTTCAATGGCGGGCACCCGCCGCACCAGGCTGGGGTTGAGGATGATGGAACCCATGCAGCAGACCACCAGGATGCTGTAAATCTCTGTGGGGATCAGGTTCAGTTTTTCGGCGGCCTGGGCCAGGATGAAGGAGAATTCCCCCACCTGGGCCAGCCCGGTGGCCACGGTGAGGGCCGTGTGCACCGAATATCCCAGCCAGGAAACCACGATCATGGCCACCAGCGGCTTGGCCACGATGACGATGAGGAAGCAGGTCAGGATCATGAAAGGGTGCTCGAAAATGAAGCCGGGGTCGAAGAGCATCCCCACCGAAACGAAAAAGAGGACGGAAAAGGCATCCTTCAGCGGCAAGAGATCCGCGCCCGCCTGGTGGCTGACCGAGCTTTTGCCCACCACCATGCCGCCGAGAAAGGCCCCCAGGGCCATCGAGGCCCCGAAAGCGGCGGCCGCGCCTACGGCGGTGGCGAAGGC
This sequence comes from Candidatus Adiutrix sp., assembly GCA_031285975.1. Taxonomy (GTDB): domain Bacteria; phylum Desulfobacterota; class Desulfarculia; order Adiutricales; family Adiutricaceae; genus Adiutrix. The sequence goes on from JAITVE010000101.1 coordinate 5,556, forward strand.
CGTCACCAGAACGGTAAGGGTGAAGAGTTCCTGTGAACGGGTTTTGGCCGCACGGGTCAAGAGCCAGGGCACCACCCGGCCGCCGACGACCAGAATGACCACCCACATGAGGGCCAGCTTGACCAGGGCCATGCCCAGGGCCGAAGCCAGAGTGCCCACCCCCACTTCCTGCCCCGCGCTGGCCGCCGCCGCCAGGCTGGGCAGCAGCACCAGAATGAGCACGGTGAAGATGTCCTCCACCACCAGCCAGCCCACGGCCACATGGCCGTGAACGGTATCCAGCACGTTATTGTCCGCCAGCACCCGCAGCAGCACCACCGTGCTGGCCACGGCCAGGCCCAGGCCCAGCACCAGGCCCGCGCCGGTGCTGAAGCCGAACGTCCAGGCGGCCAGGGTGCCCAGCACGGTGGACACGCCGCTCTTCACCACGGCCCCCGGCACGGCCACGCCCCGCACGGCCAAAAGATCCTTCATATTGAAGTGGAGCCCCACCCCGAACATCAGCAAGATCACCCCGGCCTCGGAGAGTTCGGCGGCCAGCCCGGCGTCGGCCACAAAGGGGAAGTAGGTGAAATAGGGCCCGACCATGAACCCGGCCAAGAGATAGCCAACAATAGGGGACAGCCCCGTTTTCCAGGACAGGTACCCGAAAAACAGGGCCGTTACAAAGCCAATCGCCAACAGTTCCAGCAGGGGATAGGAGTGCATGGTCAATCCTTAAAATATATTGATTTAATTGCAAAAATCATTTCATGATTTTTGCAATGAGACATTACCGCGAAAGCGTCGCCTGATAGATGACCCGGCCGCGCTGCACGGCCAGGCCGATAGACGTGTTGAAGCGGTTTTCGAGCATGGCGCGGGCCAAATCCGCCGGGGTGCGCAGGTCGCGGGAGCCGACCCGCAGGAGGATATCGCCCTCGCGCAGACCCAGGTAGGCGGCGGGGGAATCGGCGGAGGGCTGTTCCAGAATCAGGCTGCCGCGCGATTCGGCGGCGTTCAGGCCGTACCACTTCCAGGCCAGGCCACGGGCCTCGGCCTGGCTCAGGGCTGTGGGGGTCAACGTGAGAGTTACCAGATTTTCGCCGCGCCGCGCTTCGGCTTTGACGCTTTGGCCGGGGGCCAGGCTGGAAACCACCAGTTCGTAGTCGCTCATGGTGGCGGTGGGGGAGCCGTCCAGGGACATCAGCAGGTCGCCCTTCCGCAGGCCGCCGCGCTCGGCGGGGCCGCCGGGCTGGGCCTGGAGCACCAGCAAACCCGTCTCGCCCCGGCGGGGCCGCCCGGCTTCGGCCAGCTCCAGCCCCAGGTCAAGGGCCTCCTGGGCGGCGGCTTCCCCCCGGATGAGGCGGGCGTAGATGCGGCCCACCTGCCCGGCGGGGATGGCGAAGCCCAGGCCCTCGGCCCCGGCCCGGATGGCGCAGTTCACGCCGATAACCTCGCCGTTGATATTGATGAGG
>JAITVE010000117.1 GCA_031285975.1 Candidatus Adiutrix sp.
CTCTTCCGGGGACAGCCCCTTGTCCATCTCGCGCTTGACCCCGGCGGCCAGGGCCAGCAATTCATCCTTGAGGGCCCTGACCTCACCCGGGTCGAGCGCGTCTTTATTCAGAATATCCAGTGCCGATCTAAACTCTTCGCTCACGGTCTCAATCCCCCAGTATGTGGCGCACCCGGCGCCCGTTGTTATTCAGGACTATTTCGCCGTTTTTGATTTCCTCTATGGTGAAGCCGTTGGAAAGGACGGCCCCTTCGAAATATTTCTGCCCGTCGCCGGTGCTGACGAATTTAAGCGGCGACAAGGTCACGCCGACCACTTTGGCCCCCGGCCAGGCCGAAGCCCCTTCCTCCGCCGCCACGGGCGCCGCCGGGGTTTCCTCCCCCTGCGGGGCCAGCCGGCCGGTCAAAGCCGGCAGCGCCGCGCCTTCAGAGGAGACTATCCGGTAAAAAACAGGGATGCCCAGCCGGTCTCCGGCGGCCGCCACCGCCCGGTCGAGGCGATGGCGGTTTTCAATATTCAGCGCGGCCGGGAAATCCACATGGCCGTCAGCGAAGCGCATGGCCATTTCCGGCAAACCCGCGCGCCCCATTTCCTCCGAGAGGGCCGCCTTCAATTGCGGTTCATAGACGATATGACGGCGGCTGACCGGCACGTCGCCGGCATCCATATCCACATACCCGAAAGCCTTGGCCTCCACCAGGCCGTCTTTCATATAGGCGGCCACGCTCAGGCCGGCGTCGCCCTGGTCGACCCGGGGATAAAAACCATGAGCCCTCAGCGCGTCGCGAACCGCCTTGAGGCGGTCGTCGGTCACCGACACTTTCAAATACACCTTGGCCGGCTGCTCCCGGACCAGTGAAACCAGCCGGGCCACTTCCTGGTCGTTGGGCAGGGGGCCGCTGATGAGCACGGCGTCCCCGCCGTATTCCACCGCCAGATCCTGAAAACCGTGGGTCGCCAGAATATTTTGTATGCGCCCTATTTCGCCCGAATCACCCGCCCCTGACCGCCAGAACCCGTAAAACAACGGGGATATGAGCAACAGCAGGACCACCAGCCCGATCCAGAATTTCAGGGGCCGCTTGGTCGCGCCGGGCGCGGCTGAGCGGCTTTCGGCTGGTTCCCCGGCCTCCGGCGCGGCGGGGGCCGGCCCCGGGTCAACCTCGGGGGGCTCGCCGTCCCGGCCGTCCGCTTCCGGCTCCACCCCTTCCGGCGGCGCGGGCTGGTATTCCAGGGGAACCAGGGTTACCGGCTCCCAGGCCTGTCCGCGTGGCCGCCAGGCCAGGGCCGTAAATCCCAGCCCCAGGGGAGCCCCCGGCGGCACGGACTCCCCTTCGGCGGCCAATGGCGCGCCCGAGAGGGCGACCCCGGCCGCCTCCGGTTTGGCCAGCACCCGTATCTCCCCGCCCTCTTCGGACACGGTCAGCGACAGGTGGCGCGGGGCGGCGCCCGACAGAATGAAGTCGCAGCCGTCGTCGGAACCGAAAACATACCGGCCCGGCCCCACCGGGACCGCCGCCCCCAGATGGGGGCCGCTGAGAATCCTCAGTTCCGCGATGCCGGCCCCGGCCCCGGTCATCGGCGGAGGCACCCGCCGGGCGCCTGGGGCGGCCTGGGCTCATAGTCGTTTTGCGTCGGGCTGCGGCTGAAGCTCGGCTCGTCAAGGTGGGACGGCGTCAGCGGCGTTTCCCCCAGCCGGATCACCCGGGGGGTGATCAGCACCAGCCGCTCCATCATCCTGGTGTTTTTGCTGGTGGTTTTGAACAGGTGCCCCAGCACCGGTATGTTTTTCAGCACCGGCAGCCCGGAGTCGGCATCGGTCTTCTGTTCAAAATAATACCCGCCGATAAGAAGGCTTTGCCCGGCCTCGATCAGGGCCTGGGTATTTATCTTGGTCTGTTTTATGGGCGGGATGGCCATTTTGCTGCCGGCCACCATGCCGCCCGAGGAATCGTCCTGGTCGTCCTGAATGGTGATGTTCAGCCTGATGGTCGGCGGCGAACCGTCAGGATTTTCGATTATGCGCGGCGTGACCTGGAGCACGGTACCCGACTCGACCTTGAAAAGATCCACCGACTGATAACCGGCCACCTCGATATAATAGGTGGTGGTGTTTTCCAGGGTGGCCTCCATGTTGTCGGTGGTCAGAACGGAGGGCCGGCCGAGCATCCTGGCTTCGCCGTTTTCCTCCAGGGCCTGCACCCGGGAGATGAAAAAATTGCTGCCCCTGGTATATATGGTCGACAGGATGCCGCCCGGCCCGGCGGGGCTGCCGGCTATGGGAAAGGGGTCGAAGGAATCGCTGGAACTGGAAAGTTCGCCCCCGACGCCCCAGCCGCCGCTGTTGGGGTCGGCCCCCTGATACGTGATGCCCAGCTCCCGTTTGAAATCGGTGTCCACATCGACGATGGCCGCGTGGATTTCCACCAGGTGAACGGGCCGGTCCAACTCCGCGATGACTTCCTCGTAATGGGGCATGCGGTCTTCAAAATCGTAAATGATGACCGCGTTCAGCCGGGTGTCGGCCATGATGTTGCCGCCCCCCGGGGTGGCGTTGACCGCCACCGGGGCGTTCTGCGCCGGCGTCTCCCCGCCCTGGGCGGACAGCCCGCTGCCCAGGAGGTTTTCAACCGTGGCCCGGCCCTGGCTGACCTGGACGCTCCCGCCGCCCTGAGCGGGCTGGCCGCTCATTATGGCCCCGAGAATCGAGGCCACCCCGGGGATGGTGACGGTGCGGTTCATGCTGTTGACCGTGGTGTCGCCGGCCAGGGCGTGCTTGAGTTTAAAGACCTGCATGACCTGCCGCTGGCTTTGGGTCTGCTCCAGGGCCATGGCCGCCTGACGCAGTTGGATCAGGTAGGGCTCCGGGCCTTCGAAAACCAACAGCCCCTTGGAGCCCGGCGCCTTCAGCGGCAATTGGGGCGAAACCACGGCCGAGTGGCTCAACT
>JAITVE010000260.1 GCA_031285975.1 Candidatus Adiutrix sp.
CCCGGGTCGTCCTGCCGGGGGCGGCTGAATGCACGACGGGGGAGCGTGGGGGGTGGTGCCGATAAGCCGCTCTACTGGAAATGGATACCGGCTTTCGCCGGTATGACGAGGTGGTGCATGGAGGGCGGCGATCAACACGAAGAGAAAGGCATGAATACCGGCCTTCGCCGGGGTGACGGCCCCCACAAAAAACGCCGCGAAGAACGCGGCGTTTTTTGTGGGCGAACAAGAGGGCCGAAGCCCTCCGGCCTTAGATGGTCAGCCAGCTTTCGCTGAACAGGGAGTGGCCGAGTATGACCTTGGCGGTCTTGATGACGTCCACTTCCTCTTTTTTCATGGCGCCGAGTTCATACTCTTTGCCGTCCATCACGCCGTAGACCAAATCAACGAACCAGGGCATTTTGCCTTTGCAGATGTCCATGATGATGGGGTCAAAAGCGTCCACGATGCAGCTGTACATGCCTTTGCGCTTCAACATGCACAGGTAGACCTGGTTCAGGATGGGCCGCAGGTGGTCGGGGTTGCCGTTGGAGATGTTGGACAGGCCGTTGGTGCTCTTGGTCGTGCCGCCTTCCTGAATGGCGCCGACGATGTCGGGCAGCATTTCAAAGAAGGTCAGGTTCTCCATCAGCTGATCCTGCTGAATGTTGACCGGGGTGATGATGGGGTCAATCCAGGCGCGTTCCACCGGGATATCCAGGCCCTGGGCGGCCATCAGCAGTTCGGTGGTCAGTTCGGCGCGTTCGTTCGCGTCGCGGGCCATGCCGGTGGGGCCCCACATCAGGGCCACGTAGTCCGCGCCATAGGTTTTCACCAGCGGCAGCATGGCTTCGTAACGCTCGGGGCGGCACATGATGGAGTTGATGAGCGCGGGCTTTTTGCAGACTTTCAGGCCCGCTTCAATCGCCTCGATGTTGGAGGTATCCAGCACCACCGGGATGTCGGTGATTTCCTGAACGATATTCACGACCCAGGGCATCAGTTCGGCGCCGTTCTTGCGGGCGGGCCCGAGGTTGATGTCGATCCAGTCGGGTTCGGATTTGATGATTTTTTCCACCATCTCGCGGACCGGCTTGGGGTCTTTTTCCTTGAAGCCGGCGCCCACGCCCTTGTTGATGACGTTGAGGTTTTCAGCGAGAGTGACCATATATTTTTCGGCCATATTCATCCTCCAGTAATGATTGCTAGGGAATTAAGGTCGCGCCCAAAGGGCGGTGTGCTCTTGCACAAGAGAACGACCCCGGCCGTCGTTAAAGGCTCGGTCGGGGTCGCATGAGTCCGCACTTAGGCGGTTTTGTACTCTTTGAGGAACTTGGTCAGGTGGGCCGCTTCGCGCGGGCCGATGGAGACCTTCCAGCCGGGCAGTTCCTCTTCCATGTCGCCGAGGATGGAGGCGGCGTAACCGGGGATGACCACCGATTTGTGCTTGATCTTCTCCTCAATGCCGCTCTTCTTGATGAACATGCCCACATCGTCGCCGGAGAACTTGCCGGCGGCCCAGGCGGTGAGCACCGACAGGCCTTCGGAGTCTTTAATGAGCAGCCAGCAGGGCACGCGGCTGCCTTCCACTTCGCCGGAAACGATGAAGTAGGTCAGCGAGAAGTTGGTGGTGACCAGGACGGGGCTGTTCTCGTCGGGGTTGCCGATGGGGTAGATGTCCTGAACCACGGTCATGGGGCGCTGCGGGTCGGTGAAGATGTTCAGGCGTTCCAACAGCAGCGGGAACACGTTCGCGCCGTCGAGGTCGCTCAGAACCACCACACCGGCGTACTTGGCGATGAGGGCCGAAGAAATGGCGGTCTGCATGGCCAGGTTGTCGGTGATTTCCGCCGGGAAGGCGATGGTGGGGAAACCGTAGTCGCGGTTGCCGCCCAGGGCCGCGCGGCGGATGGCCACGGAGTCGGTGAAGGCTTCCTTGACGGTGCGCGCGCCGGAATCAATGACGATGTCCTTGATGCCCGCGGCGGTGAGGGCCTTGGTCAGTTCGGCCACTTCGTCGATGTTCGCGGCTTTCAGCCAGACGGGCACTTTGGCTTCTTTGGCCAGGGCGGCCACTTCAGCGCAGTTGGCCTTGGTGGCGGGCCCGATGAGGGGGTTCTTCCCGGCCAGGGCTTCGGTGGCCGCTTTCAGGGCCGCCACGTCTTCGCTGTAGAGAATGACCGACAGGTCGCTGTTGTCCACCACGGCCTTGGCGGCGGCGGCCAGGCGGGCGCCGCCTTTAACCACCACCAGCTCGGGGCGAAGGTTCAGGCCCACGCGGGCATACTGAAACTTGGCGTAGCGCTTGACTTTGGCGGCAATGTCCGCGTCGGACTCGCTGTCGTTAATCATCGCGGCAATGCCGGTGGGGTTGAAGAAGGTTTTCTCGTGACGGAACAGCACGGTTTCGCCGCCGATTTTGGTGGCGGTGGCGCCGTAGCCGATGGTCAGGGGACGGATCGGAGGCGCGGAAGCGGCGGACAGCTTCTCGCGGGACTCGGCGGACACGTCGGGGCAGGCATCCAACTCGGCTTTGCCCGAGGCCAGGTTCATGGCGAAGGCAAGGCAGGTGGCGGCGCCACACTTTTTGCAGTTGGTGCCCGGCAGCATTTTGAAGATTTGAATACCGGTCAGGGCCATTGGTGTACTCCTATCAAGTGGTTTATGAGGTCGGCCAGGCTCTTATTAGCCTGAGCCTTTTGGAACTTTGTAAAATAACCGCCCCGGCGGCGCGTTTCGGCTGGTCGTGACGATTCGCGCTAGCGCTTAATTGCAAAAATAACGAATATGATTTTTGCAATTAATATTTTTTTATTACAAAAATTACTATCGTAATTTTTGTAATTAGACACTGGGCCGGGTTCCGGGCCGGTTTTATGGTACCGGCCCGGAGCGTGGTCTGTGCGGTTCCGGGGAAGGCTGGCGCTTGAAAGGCCCGCCCTCCCCAAACCTTCCCGGGGTTAGCCGAGGATGCTGTCCATTTCCAGGGCCGGGTGTTTCTTCTCGGTCAGGAAGGGCATGATGTCCTCTTCGGTCACGCCCACGGTTTCGTCGGCGATGCGGTCATAGAGATCGGGGATGCCGATTTCTTTGCCGCGGGCTTCGATTTTGTCCTTCAGCTCTTCTTTCAGGGCCTTGGGCAGCCAGACGATGCGGGCCAAGCCGCCGTCACCGGCGAGGAACTTCCTCTGGACGATGTTGTACTTGGCGTGGCCGACAAAGCCGGGGCTCTGCGCGCCGCCGCCCATTTCGCCGGCCAGGGTGCTGAACTTCATGCCGATGGGGGTTTCGCCGGTGTAGTCGCGGTTAACGCTCATCACGCCGTTGCAGCTGGGCAGAACCGCCGCGATGCACTCGCAGCAGCCGCAGGTGGTCATGGGGTCGTTCATCAGGCTGTAGAAGCAGACGTTGGTGACCGCCTGGCGGGAGGCTTTTTCCACAAACTCATTGGCGCCTTTGAAGATGCCGAGCTTGGTGTCCATAACCTCGCCCTTTTCAATGGGCTGGTTGGGGCCGGTGGGGTTGATTTCGAAGGAGGCTTTGCAGTCCATCCAGTTATAGGCGCCGCAGAGGCCGGTACGCTCCGGGGAGACCACGCAAACGTGGTTGGGGGCGAAGCTCTGGCACAGGGTGCAGCTGTAATAGGTGGAGGTGCCTTCGTCGGTCATGTTTTCCACGCGGGCGTCACGGGTGGCCCAGACTTTGCGGCAGGTGTCGCGGATCTTTTCCACTTCCTTGGTGTCGGTGTAGATTTTGACCTGGAGTTTGTCAAAAACAGCGCCGAAGTCCTGATGGAGCTTGCCGTGGAGGATGGTGCCGAGGTGCTCCAGCTTGAAGCCCTTGGCCATAGCCTCTTTGGACACGCGCACCATGCCGATGTCGCGCTGGCCGGTGTGCATCAGGCCCTGGGCGTAGTTGATGAGGTGGTGAACCTGGCGTTCCAGAATCGGCTCAAAGTCTTCCTGGAACTTGCGGCCGGC
>JAITVE010000277.1 GCA_031285975.1 Candidatus Adiutrix sp.
CAGGCGCGCCAGAAAACCCCGCTCGGCCGCCAGGGACAGGGCCGTCGGGTGGTGGTTCAGCGGGGCAATGATATCCAGAACCCGGCTGTCCGCCAGGCGCAGTTCCAGGGCCAGAATGCCCTGCCCGGCGGCTGGCAGCATGATATCAACGGGCAGTTCCACCGCGTTTTCCGGCCACACCCCCAAGCGTTCCAGCCCGGCGGCGGCCAGAATGGTGGCCTCGAATTCCGTTTCCAGTTTTTTCAGGCGGGTGCCCACATTGCCGCGCAGGGGCGCAATCACCAGATCAGGCCGCGCGGCCAGCATCTGGGAGGCCCGCCGCAGGCCGGAGGTGCCCAGCTTCGCGCCCTTGGGCAAAGCGTCCAGACCGCCCGGATAGCGGCTGATCAAGACATCGCGGAAATTGGCCCGTTTGGGCACCGCGCCCAGGGTGAGGCCAGCCGGCAGTTCGGCGGGCATATCTTTGGCGCTGTGTACGGCCAGATCAATGCGGCCATCCAGCAGGGCTTCTTCAATTTCTTTGACGAACAGCCCCTTGCCGCCAATTTTATTCAACGGGACATCCTGTATATGATCCCCCGTAGTTTTGATGGCTACGATTTCTGTGACCAGGCCGGGGTTGGCGGCTTCCAAAGCTTTGGCCACCAGGCCGGTTTGGGTCAGCGACAGGGGGCTGCCGCGAGCGCCTATTTTAAAGGTGGGCATAACTGTCAGCACCCCCCGCAGCCGGCGCAGTTGGAAGACGAGCAGCCCGAGCCCGCACAGCCGCCGCCGGAGGATGATGATAGCGAGCCATCCGCCCCCCGGGAGCGGAAAGAGGCCGCCGACATAAGTTTATCGCACTGTTTCCCGCCGCATTTGGGGCAGGTCACCTGGGGATTGGAACCGATCACCAGTTCCTCAAATTCCCGGCCGCAATCCGGGCACTTGTATTCATAAATGGGCATAGGTATTAATAGCCTAGTTCTTCGCCAATCAAAACCACATTGATGCGGCCGGCGGGCAGGGAGCGGTCGATGATGGTGAAATAGCTGCACACGCTGGTGGGCAGTTGGCAATCATGGCAGTGGCCGGATTTAACGCAGGGGTTGGGTTTGTCCAAACGCTTGTTGTTCATGGGGCCGGCCGTGTTGCGGGCCCGCTTCCAGGCCTCTTCCGGACTTATGGCCACTTTGTTCATGCCAATGGCCAAAATGACCTTGTTGGGGCCGTAAATCATGGAGGCCACGCGGTTGCCCACCCCGTCAATGTTGTACAGGCGGCCTTCCGCGTCCACCGCGTTGGCGCTGGCCAGCATGGCCTCGGCCATAAAGGCGCGGCGGCGGTAGTTGTGGGCTTCTTCGGGGGTCAAACCCTTGGTTTGGGTGGCGTGATCCACCAGTTCCCGCCCGCTTGCGCGCAGGTCGCCGAAAACGCCTATCTGGTTCATGGTCTGACTGCCCAAGAGAGCTATGGCCCCTGTCGCCGGGATCATGCCCATGATAATTTTTTTGGCTTCTTCAGCCGCGCTTGCATACACAGCGTTGAAGCCGCGTTTTTCCATCTGCTTGATCAGGGCCTTGGCCTGACTTTCCAGGTGCCAGGACTTAATTTCTTTATCGTTCATACTTTCCTCCTAAATATTCCAGAGTGAGGGACATGAGCAGCGGAAACATTATTTCGTGGTGCCCGATGAAGTAAAAACCCCGCCCGCCTTCCTGCGTCGGCCGCCCCACCACGTTCACCGAGGGGCGGTAGTGGCGGATGAAATCCATATTAATGGTGGTGATTTTTTCCACCTTATGGCCCAGATTGCGCACCAGCGTCAGGGCTTTTAAAAAGACCTCCGGCAGAATAACCGCCGAACCTAGGTTGATGAAAACTCCGCCTTCCAGTCCGGCAATGACCCGGCAAAAGGTGCGGAAATCGTGCATGGTGGCCGCGCCCAGGCTGCGGCCGTCGGCCTCGGGGTGGATGTTGTACACATCCGTGCCAATGGCCGCGTGGATGGTGGCCGGTTTATCCAGGCGGGCGGCGGCGGCCAGGAGGCTCATGTCCAAATAGGGCGGTTTTTCCGCCGCAATGGCCAGCCCCAGGGCGCGGCCCAGGCCCAGGTCGTTTGCAGCCGCGTTACGCGCCGCCCGGTTGATAAGTTCCCCGGTTTGCCCGGTCACCCCAAAGGCTCCGCTGCCCAAAGTGGCCCCCACGTCTTCAGAGGTGGCCCCGACCAGCGCCGCTTCCGAATCATGCACCATCACCGAGCCGTTGGCCGCCAGGGCGTCAATAAGGCCGCGCTCCATCAAATCGATAATGAGCGGGGCCAGACCCACTTTAATGACGTGCCCGCCCAGGCCCAGCACCACGGGGCGGCCTTCATTTTTGGCTTTGGCCATGGCGCTGGCGGCTTCCCGCAGGTCGGCGGCGGCCAGAATATTGGGCAGGCCTTTGGCGAAATCCGCAAAGCTGGCGCCGGGGTTCAGCTTTTGGGCAAAATCGGCGACCTTGACCTTGGAATGCCGGCCGTCCAGGTCGGTGGTGTGAACGGCCTTGAAATCGAGTTCCGGCAGCTTCATGATTTATCCAGTTCCCCCGGCGCGGCGAAGAGCAGATGCTCCACCAGATGGCAGAGGGTGTGCCCGTACAGAAGGTGCATTTCCTGCACCCTGGGGGTATCCGGCGTGGGGGCGGTGAGAATACTATCCAAATCCAGCTCTTCCGGGGCCTTTGCCCCACACATAAAAAGCGTTTTGGCCCCGATTTCTTTGGCCGCCTGAAAAGCCTTCAGCACATTGGGTGAGCGCCCGCTGGTGGAAAGCCCCCACAAGAGGTCTACCGGCTTCATCAGGGCGCGCACCTGACGGGCAAAAACCAGCTCAAAGCCATAATCATTGCCAATGGCCGTGAGAATGGAGCTATCAGTGGTGAGGGCCACCGAGGCCAGGGCCGGGCGTTCCATCAAAAAGCGCCCCACGAATTCAGCCGCGAAATGCTGGGCCTGGGAAGCGCTGCCGCCGTTGCCGCAAATATAAATGGTCCCACCGTCGGCCAGGGTATGGGCCAGGGTGCGGGCCGCGCCGGCCAAGGCTTCAGCCGGGGCCGAGGCCATGGCGCGGGCGCTGTCGTCAATGGCTTTTTGGGCCAGGGCAATGGGCATATCTTGTGTCTCCTCATTCCGTCAATATTTGCTATTATTATACTTAAAGTGTGGGGATTGACAAGAGGTTGGTGATGAGTTATTCTGAAATTGTCTGGAGGGTGCTTGTTACACCCCCCAGATTGGGCACGGCCCAGCATTTTCAGCTGTTTGAATTTGGCCCCCACAGGATGGACCCCTGTGGGGGCCGCTTGGTTAGGGTTGATAAGGTGAATACTTACATGCTTGTTACATGCAGTAACTGATTATACAGTGCACGATCAGACCGGCGATTATGCCGGCCAACACGTTCCTTACGAACTCGTCCAGTGGGGCCTCCTTTCAGACCGGCCCGCTGGGGATGATAGCAAAAAGGCGGGTAAGAAACAACTACAATATCTGTCACTGCCTCAAAAGGGCCGCAACTCTCCCTGCTTGATGTCACCACTTGTGAAAAATCACAAAGCCGGCCCCGGCTATCATGGCGAAACCCAGTATATAATTCCACTTCAACGGTTCCCCCAGGTAGAGGACGGAAAAAACCATAAAAATACTCAGTGACAATATTTCCTGAATGGTCTTAAGTTCCGCCGCCGTGAAATAGCCGTAGCCGTAACGGTTGGCCGGAACCTGAAGGCAGTATTCAAAAAAAGCGATGCACCAGCTTATCAGCACCGCCTTTTGCAGGGTGCTGGTGGGATATTTCAAATGGCCATACCAGGCCACCGTCATAAATATGTTAGAGCACAGCAATAAGCCGATGGATACGACAGGGGTGGGTAAAGAGATGGACATTTTCGGCCTCCGGCATTTTTTGCAATTATCACGCTTCATCATAGCCGGGTCAAGCAGATTCAGCAATTAAAAATAGCACTGGACGGAAGGCCTGTCAGCATGATATAATGCCTCTTTCACTGAAAAGAGGCGGGTAGGAATCCGCGCCGGCCGCGGCTGCTACCGGATGTTTCGCAATTTTTTATGGAGGATAGCCAAGATGTCAACACTCATGAGCTTGACCAAATTCGCCCCCTGGCTGGGCGTCGTCGGTCTGGTGGTGGCGTATATGATTTATTCATACGTCAAAAAACAACCCAACGGCAACGCCGAAATCCAGAGCCTGGAAGCCCTTATCCACGATGGGGCGATGGCTTTTTTGAAAAAAGAATACGTGTATCTGGCCGTATTCATCGTAGTGGTCTTCATCGCTGTCTACGCGGGCCTGAACATTCAGACCGCCCTGGCCTTCCTCACCG
>JAITVE010000244.1 GCA_031285975.1 Candidatus Adiutrix sp.
GGGTGGCCGGGGCGGGAATTTCCGTGAAGCAGAAAGGGCAGGATTTGACGGCGGGCGCGGCCTCAGCCGGGGCGCGGCGCAGGCGGTTTAAGGCCTTAATCAGCATGAACACCGCCAGCCCCACGATAACCAGGCTGATGAGCACGTTGATGAACAGGCCTAGGTTGAGGGTCACGGCCCCGGCCTGTTTGGCCAGGTCGAGGGTGTGGTAGGGGCCGGGGGCGGCGCCGTCCCGCAGGGTGATAAAAAGGTTGGAGAAATCCACCTTGCCCAACAGCAGCCCGATGGGCGGCATGAGGATGTCATTGACCAGGGAATCCACCAGCTTGGTGAAGGCCGCGCCGACAATGATGCCCACGGACATGTCCACAACATTGCCGCGCAGGATGAACTCACGAAATTCTTTGGCCAGGCTCATTGTATCCTCCGTGTAGATTTATATTTCCGCAAGGGAAAAACACACATAAATCGAACAACAAGCCCAGTATAGCGCATTATTTTGCAAAATCAACCACAAAACTACGTCAAATCTACTTCGGAAGTTTCTTTTTCCTCAGGCGCGGGGGGCGAGGCCGCCTCCGGCTGGTAGAAAAGAAGGGCCCCGGCGCTTTTGGCGGCTTCCATGTGGCGGGCGCTCAAATCCGGCGGCACCTGAAAAAAGGACATGGTGGACTGGAAAACGTTCAGGGCCGCTTCATATTCCTCCACCACCACTTCGTCGGCCCCCAAATTTTGCAGGGGGTCGCGGCTCAGCAGAAAGCGGGTGCGGGCCACAATGTGCAGGTTGGGGTTGAGCTTGCGGGCCAGGGCCACAATCTGCCGGGTGGCCAGGGGGTCGGGGATGCTGACCACCATGAGCCCGGCCCGGTCGATGCTGGCGTGCTCCATCACCGCCTCGCTCACCGCGTCGCCGTAGGTGATGGGCTCCCCCTGCTGGCGATACATCTGCACGCTCTGGGGGTTCAAGTCCAAAATCACATAGGGGCGCCCGGCCACTTTGCAGGCCCGGGCCGCGCCCTGCCCGGCCACGCCAAAGCCCACCACCACCGCGTGGCCCACCGGGGCCCCGGCTTCCTTTTCCAGCCGGTCGCTGCCTTTGAACCTCGGGGCCGCCCGCCGGGCCAGCACCAGGGCCAGGGGGGTCATGGCCATGGTCAGTACGGCGGCGTTGAGGAACATGGTCATGTCGTTGGTTGAAAGCAGCTTCAGGCCCAAGGCGTCCTGGGCCAGCACAAAGGCGAATTCCCCCACCTGGCACAGGGAAAAACCAATCAGCACCGACACCCGGCCATTGAGCCCGGCCACGCGCATGGCCAGGGCCGTGACCACGGTGTTGGCGGCCATCACCCCCAGGGCCAGCCAAACGGTCTGGAAGGGGTGAAGGAAGAGGTAGCCCAAATCCATGCGCATACCAATGGAGACGAAAAAAAGGCTGGTGAAGATGTCGCGCATGGGCATGACGGAACTGATGGCCTGATAGGCAAAGGGCGAGCCGGAAATAATCAGCCCGGCCACAAAGGCCCCCAGGGCCAGCGACAGCCCGGCCTCGGCCGTGAGGTAGGCCGTGCCCAGGCAAATCAGGGCCACGGCGAACAAAAACAGTTCGCGGCTTTTGGTGGCCGCCACCCGCTCCAGAAGTTTCGGCACCAGGTAACGGGACAGGACGAGGATGGCGGCCAGGATGCCCACGGTTTTCAGCAGAATCGAATACAGGGGCTCGCTGCCGCTTTGCCCGGCCATGAGCGGCAGGGCCAGCATCATGGGCACCACTGCCAAGTCCTGAAAAATGAGCACCCCCAGGGCCCCCCGGCCGTGCAGGGAATCCATCTCCCCCACATCCTGAAACAGTTTCAGCACAATGGCCGTGGACGACAGGGCAAAGAGGAAGCCGAACAACAGGCTCGTGTTCCACGAAAAGCCCAACAGCGCGGCTGCGGGCCAGATGACGGCCAGGCTGAAAATGATTTGCAGCGGCCCGCCCAGGAGCACCACCCGCTTCACGTTCTTCAGGCTCTGAAGGGAAAATTCCAGGCCAATGGTGAACAAGAGCAGCACCACCCCCAGTTCCGACAACGCCTCCACCTGGTATTCCTGCCGGATGAGGGCCAGGCCCTGGGGGCCGACGGCGATGCCCGTGGCCAAAAAGCCCACGATGGCGGGCATTTTCAGTTTCAGGCCGAAATAGATCATGGCCACCGACAGGGCCAGGAGGACGATTATTTTGCCGATCAGCACTTCCAGGGACACGGGGAAAACCTTACGGTAGAGAGGGTTCGGCGGCGGGCGACGGTTTGTCGCGGGCGGGGGCCTCGAATTCGCCGTAGGCCCGGTGGCGGGAGAGGAGGAATTTCAGGCAGTCGTCCGGGTTCAAGGGCGGGCTGTAATAGTAGCCCTGGATATTGAAGCAGCCCAGTTCCCGCAGTTTCAGGAGGTGCGGCTCGTCTTCCACGAACTCGGCGATGAGTTCAATATCCAGGCTGCGGCAGAGCTCGGCAATGGTGGTGATGATCTCCCGGCTGGAACGGCTGACCAGCACGTCGCGGCTGAGAATGCTGTCCAGCTTCAGGGAGCTGACCTGGAATTCCTTCAAATAACTGAGCGAAGTGTGGCCCATGCCGAAATCGTCAATGGCCAGCTTGAAGCCCAGTTCGCTGAAGCGGCTCAGGACTTTGTGGCCCGCGTGCCCGCCGATGGCGATGGATTCCGTCACCTCGACTTTCACCCCGCTCACCGGCACTTCGTATTGGTTCAAGAGGGCCAGCATTTTGTCCGGCAGTTCCGGGTCGTCCAGCTGCCGGGCCGAGACGTTGATGGAGACCACCACTTTTTCCGCGCCGGGCATCCGCCGCCATTCCCCGGCCTGGCGGGCGGCCCGCTCCACAATCCACAGGCCCAGGCGACCGATGAAGCCGCTGTCTTCGGCCAGGCCGATGAACACTGGCGGCGGCACCATGCCGATCTGGGGGTGCCGCCAGCGCAAGAGGGCTTCCACGCCGTAAACCTGGCCGCTGCGGCTATCCACCTGGGGCTGGTATTGCAGGTAAAATTCCTGCTTTTCCAGGCCGCGCTCCAAGTCCTGGGCCAGAAAGCGGGCCAGGCTGCCCACCGTGTCCGGGCTGGAGAGGAAGCGCGGGCCCTGCTCGCCCACCTCGCCGCTGGTGGTCACCTGCACCAGCTTCTTGAAGGTGGTGTCGAACTGCTCGGCCTTCAGCCAGTTGTCCAGGGAGACGAAGGGCAGGAACATGGCCACGGACAGCCCCAGGCAAACCAGTTGCAGCGCCACGCCGGCCATCGAGCCCGTGGCCTGGTAGCCGCTGATAAAGATGGGCACATTCCAGGCCACCTCGTGGATGGTCACCGGCACCAGCCCGGCGATGGTGGCCAGGTAGGCCACCACGGTGAGGATGACGGGCACCAGGATGAAGGGGATTAAAAACACGGGGTTCAGCACCACCGGCAGGCCGAACAGCAGAATTTCATTGATGTTGAACAGGGCCGGGGCAATGGAGATGCGGGCGATTTTCCGGGCCCCGTTGTCGCGGTGCCGCATGAGGCAGGCGATGAGGAGCCCGGTGGTGGAGCCCGAGCCGCCGATGGACGTGAAGCAGTCAAAAAAAGGCTTGGTGAAAATGTGCGTGGCTGCCTGCCCGGCCTCCAGGGCGGCCTGGTTCAGGGCGATGCCCGGGGCGTACAGTTCGGTCATGATG
>JAITVE010000377.1 GCA_031285975.1 Candidatus Adiutrix sp.
GGCCCGAAGTCATAAAGCCCCGGCCGTTGTTCAGGAAATAGTCAATGTTCAGGAGCACCTGGCGGTTAAGCTCCATAGGCACGCCTTCTTTGCCCCCCAGAGCGGCCACCTCGCGGCTCAACATCTGCTCCAACTGGCTTTCGAACTGCGGCCCCAGGGTATACTGCCGCCCGCTTTCCGCCCGGCTTTCCTGGGCCACGCTGACAGCCGAGCGGCCAATGGTGGACGACCCGGCCCCGTTACAGCCCGTGAGGGCCAAAACGGCGGTCAGAATCCCGGCGGTCAGCAAATTTTTGACGGCGTGCATATTCCAAGCCTTACTCAACGATTCCAAATTTCCATCACGGCCCGGCCGAGCGCCTCCTGAACCGCAGCTTCATCTGTGTATATCTTTTTTACCAGAAAGCCGCCCGTCTGACAAGTGGCTTGGGAAGCGGCGGCGGCAGCCATGGCCTGGGGAGATTGTTGCCCGCTTGACGAACGCGTCCCGGGAGGCTATTATGTTAAGAACATTTACTAACCAGGCCGCAAGGCCTGTTTCACCAGCAAGGAGACGAATATGCTTTGGAGTGCATCACTGGAAACCGGAATCCCCAAAATTGACGAGCAGCATAAGGAACTGTTCCGGCAAATTGATATTCTGATGGATCGGAGCCAGGCCGCCCGGATACCCGCGACCCTGGAGTTTTTGGGAAAATATGTGGTCAAGCACTTTGGCGACGAGCAGGTTCTGCACGCGACCAGCAAATACCCCAAGGCTATGGCCCACAAACAAATGCACATTGCCTTCATCGCCAAATACAAGGAAATGAAGAGCGAGTATGAAACCGCCGGCGACAAGCTGACGGTGGTGCTGAACATCAATAAAATCTGCGTCGGCTGGCTGAAAGACCACATCCTGGTTCACGACAAGGAGTTCGCCACGTATTACAAGGCGATTAATAACTGAATGGCCCGCCTGGGCAAGCGCCGCCTCGCGGCGCTTGCCCGTTGAGATATTTTGAGATATAATATCCCACAGAGGTTGTGCGGATGGCCGTCATTATCCAATACACCAAGCAGGCCCTGAAAGGAAAAACCGCTCTCACGCAGAACGAACGCGACATTCTGGCCGCTTTGGAACAGGACATGCGGGAGACGGGCGGCAAGCCCCTGGGGCGGGGCTGGGCCAGCCTGGGGCCGTTGCGGCAATACGCCAAAAACGCCTACCACTGCCACTTTACCCGGAATAAAGTCGCGGTGTGGCTCATAACCAGCGGCGAAACGGAAGATGAAATTCGGGCGGTATTTTGCCGCTTTGAATATGTGGGTTCACGGGGCCAGGCCCCATATTGATTGAGGTGCACCATGACTACCCAATTGATAACCAGGGCTGACTTAAGCATACCGGCTGAAAATTTTGAACTGCTCGCCGCCTTGGTGAGCAAACTTGGCGGGCGGCTGGAAGCCAAAGCCGGGGATGTGATTACCGTGGACGCCATGCCGGAAAGCGAGCGGCCGGGCCGGATGCTGAAAGGGCTGCGGCTGCGGGCGGAAATGACGCAAAAGGAACTGGCCGAAGCCATCGGGGTTCCCCAAAGCCACGTCAGCGAATACGAAAAGCACAAGCGGCGCATCCCGGAAGGCAAGGCCAAAGATTTGGCCAAACTGCTGAAATCGGTGCCGTCGAATTTTCTGCCCAAACAGTAAATAATAGCCGATAAGCCGCCTTGACAAGCGCCGCCTCGCGGGCTACAGTGGTTTTCGAATTGGAGTATAAAGTATATGACATTCGAAATATCCGCCGCTGATAAAACACTTCAAGAGCAATCCTGCTGGGACTCGGCTGAACCGATTGGCAGTTGTCGCAGTTGCGGCGGAGTAAAGCCCCTTCGGGGCCCGGGGCTGTATGTGCATGTGCCTTTTTGCGTCCGCCGCTGCCCGTATTGCGATTTTTATTCCGTCTCGGCGCTGGACTTGATTCCCCGCTATGTGGAAGCCCTGGGGCGGTAGGCCGAGGCTGCGGCCAAGGGCTGGCAACAGCCCTTTGAAACGCTGCACATCGGCGGCGGCAGCCCCAGCCTCTTGAACCGCGAGGGTTTAAAGGGGCTGTTAAAAGCCTTGGCTCCCTTGCATTTGACGGGCCTCAAAGAAATCACCCTGGAAGCCAACCCCGAGGACGTATCGCCGGAGCAGGCCGATCTCTGGGCCGAGTGCGGGGTCACCCGCCTGTCGCTGGGCTTGCAGACGTTGGACGAACGCTGGCTGGCCGAGGTGCTGGGCCGGGGCCATAGCGTGGCCGACAGCCTCAAGGCCGTGGAAATTTTGAAGGAACGGCCCTACGACCTCTGCCTGGACATGATCTACGGCCTGCCCTCCCAGCAGCCGGAGGATTGGGGCACGGACTTGATGCGCGCCGTGGAACTGGAACCGCAGCACCTCTCCGCCTACAGCCTGACCGTGGAAGGGGGCACGCCCCTGGCCCGCTCCATTGCCGACAAGCTGCTGCCGCCGCCCCCGGCTGCGGAAAAAGTCGCCGACATGTTCCTCATCGCGGGCCAGGCCATGGCCAGCCGGGGCTATTACCGCTACGAAGTCTCCAACTTCGCCCGCCCCGGGCACGAATCGCAACACAACCTGAAATATTGGCGGCGCGAGGCCTATCTGGGCCTGGGCCCCGCCGCCCATTCCTTTGACGGGCGCCAGCGCTGGTGCAATGTCTCCTCAGTGCGCCAGTGGGCCACGGCCCTGGCTTCCGGATCGGCGGCGCGGGCCTTTACGGAGACCATCGACCCCCAGGCCGCGCACCTGGAAACTGTCATGCTGGGCCTCCGCCTCCCGGAGGGTTTGCCCGAGAGCGTACTGGCCTCTGCGCCGCGCCTCCCGGAATTTCTCGCTTCGGGCCACCTCATCCGCTCTGAGGGCCGCATCCGCCCCACGGAAAAGGGCCTCTTGCTGGCTGACCGCCTGGCGGTGGAACTGACGGATTAAGCCTGTGCCTTTCGTCCTGAAAATACAGCTCATTCTCGCGGACATCCTGACCTGGCCCCTGGCCTGGCTGCCGACCTGGCTGGGCCTGGCCTTTGGCGCGGCGGGTGGGCGCCTGGCGTTTCACCTGTCGGCAAAACGGCGGCGCATCGCCCTGGGCAATATGGAGATGATCCAGGCCAACGGCTCCCTGCCGCCGGGCATGAACGCCGGGGCCACCGCCCGCGAAGCCTTTGCCAATCTGGGCCGAAGCGCCTGGGAGGCCATCTGCTTCTATCACCGGGGCCTGGCCCCCTTCGCGGGCCGCATTGCCATTGAAGAGGGGCGCGAAGCCTTCGAAGCGGCCCTGGCCGAAGCCCGGCAGAGCGGCCGGGGGCTGCTGTTGGTCACGGGCCACATGGGCAATTGGGAACTGATGTGCCAATATCTGGCGGCGGAGTTCGGCCAAAAGCTCACCGTGGTGGGCCGCACTTCCGGCAAACCCCTGGCCGACGCCCTGACGGAACGCTTCCGCACCAAATCCGGCAACGCCTTTATCTCCAAGAAGGACGGTGCGCGGGACATGATCCGGGTGCTGAAAAGCGGCGGGCTCCTCGGCACCATGATCGACCAGGCCACCATCGGCGACCACGCCGGGGCCTTCATCCCCTTCATGGGGCGGGGGGCCACCACCAACCTCGGCCCCCTGCGCCTGGCCCGGCGCGGCGGTGCGGCCATTGTGCTGATGCTCTCCCGCCGCGAGGGCCGCCGCCATTATTTAAAAATACTCCCGCCCCTGCCGCCCCCGGCCCGCCTGGAAGGCGAAGACGCCCTCACGGCAGACGCCGCCCGCCTCAACGAATGGCTGGGGGACTATATCCAGCAATACCCCGACCAATGGATGTGGGGCCACCGCCGCTGGAAAACGCGCAAAAAAGTGAGGGAGAACCCGGAATCCATTATTTGATGAAGCCGGGAACCGCCTTGAGTACACGCGGGGATAAATTCACGTAAAAAAACGTACTGCCCCGCATCGCGTCATTCCAGTGAAAGCCGGAATAACGCGATGCGGGGCGGTTGTCTTTGGAGGCGATTGATGTACGCTGAGTCGCCCGAAACGGCTAGAGCGCTTTTCTATTTCAAGGTCATATGCAAAAAATGAAAAGCGCCCGGATGTTTGCGTATTTTGCAATTTACTAAAGGCAGGTAAATTGCAAAATGCTCTATCAGTTCGCAGCGGTGGCCGGGGCGTTTTTGGCCCGGAAGTCGGTAATCCACTTTTGGGCGTCGGCTTCGGCTTTTTTGATTTCTTCCGGCTTCAACTCGCGTTTAATCTCTTCGAGCACCTGTTCAAACCCCTCGGTCTGATACCCGGCGGCTCCGGCCAAAAGATACCATTTCAAAGCCTGGGCGGGATTGGGTTTGCGCCCCAAACCGTTGCGGTGCATGACCGCC
>JAITVE010000039.1 GCA_031285975.1 Candidatus Adiutrix sp.
TGGACACCGGCATGGAATAAATTTCGTGCTCGTCGGTGACGATGGTGCCGCCGGGTTTGAGGTAGGGAAGAGCCCGCAGGGCCTCGACTTTTTCGAAGGAGACGATGATGTCCGCTTCGCCGAGGCTGATGTTGGGAGCCCAGACCTTTTCGCCGTAACGCACCTGGGTGGTGACCGTGCCGCCGCGCTGGCTCATGCCGTGAATTTCGCTCATCTTCACGTCATAGCCTTCGCTGATGAGACCGGCCACCAGGATTTTGGAGGTCAGGATCGCGCCCTGGCCGCCGACGCCGACTAAAAGAATATTTTTGGTAGTCATAGTTCCGTCCCCCTTACACTCTTGAAATCGCGTCGAACTTGCAGACCTGGAGGCAAAACTCGCAGCCCACGCAGGCGGACGGGTCGATATTGGAATGGCCTTCTTTGGCGGTGCCCTCAAAGGAGATGGCCGGGCAGCCGACTTTCAGGCACTGCTTGCAGCGCTTGCAGGCGGCCGGGTCAACCTTGCAGAGCTTGCCTTCCAGGCTCTTGCGCACTTCTTTGATGAGAACGCAGGGGCGCTTGGTGACAATGATGGACAGGCCCTCGGTCGCCATGGCGGCTTCCACGGCTTTGGTCACGTCGTCCAGCTTCAGGGGGTCAACCACGGTCACGCGGTCTTTGGGCACGCCCATGCCCTCGATAATTTTGAGGATATCAAGGGAGGTGGCCGGTTCGCCCCGCAGGGTGTTCTTGGTGCCGGGGTTTTCCTGGTGGCCGGTCATGGCCGTGATGCTGTTGTCCAGGACGCACAGGCAGACGTTGGCGTTCACGTGCACCGCGTCGGCCAGGCCCGTCATGCCGGAGTGGAAGAAGGTGGAGTCGCCCACCATGCCGAAGACTTTGCGGCTGTCGCCGGCTTTCTTCAGGGCCTCAGCCATGCCGATGGCCGTGGAGAAGCCGCCGCCCATGCAGACCACGGTGTCCAGCCCGTCCAGCGGAGCCTGGATGCCCAGGGTGTAGCAGCCGATGTCGCCGCAGGCCACTATCTCTTTTTTCTTCTTGCCCAGGGTGTGGAAGAAGCCGCGGTGGGGGCAGCCCGCGCAGAGAACCGGCGGACGCGGGGGAGCCTGGAGCTTGGAGCCGTAGAGCTGGTCGCCGTTGTCGGGCAGGAAGGCCTGGCGCACCATGCGGGAATCCAGTTCGCCCAGAACGGAGATGCGCTCTTTGCCAATGCAGTCAAAGCCCAGGGCGCGCACGGCGGTTTCCAAATAGGGTTCGCCTTCCTCAATAACATAAATTTTATCGACGCTGCGGGCAAAAGTGGAAATAAGGCCGTGCGGCAGGGGGTGGGTGAGGCCGAGTTTCAGGTACGAAACCGTGTCGCCAAAAACTTCGCGGGCGTAGAGATAGGAAACGCCGGAAGTAATCACGCCCACGTTTTTGCTCTGGCCCCACTCAATGCGGTTGACGGCGCAGTTGTTGGAAAAATCTTCCATGGCCTTGAGGTTGGCTTCCACCACCACGTGGCGCAGGCGGGCATGGGCGGGCAGCATGGCGGTTTTGCGGATGTTGCGCTCATAGGGCTTCACCGGCGCTTCCGCCGGGCGTTCGCCCAGGGCCACCAGGCCCTTGGAGTGGCAGACGCGGGTGGTCATGCGCAAAAGCGCCGGGCTGTCGAAGCGTTCGCTCAGTTCGAAGGCCAGCTTGGTGAAGTCCAGGCATTCCTGGCTGTCGGAAGGCTCAAGCATGAGAATCTTGGCCCAGGGGGCGACGAGGCGGTTGTCCTGCTCGTTCTGGGAGCTGTGGCAGCCGGGGTCGTCGGCGGTGACCACCACCAGGCCGCCGTTGACGCCAATGTAGCCCATGGTCAGAAGCGGGTCGGCGGCCACGTTCAGGCCCACGTGCTTCATAGCCGCCAGGGCCCGCACACCGCCGATGGAGGCGCCGCTGGCAATTTCCAGGGCCACTTTTTCATTGGAAGCCCAACGGGAATCGATTTCCGCGTACTGGGGCATATTTTCCAGAATTTCGGTACTGGGCGTGCCCGGATAGGCGGCGGCCACCAGGCAGCCGCCCTCGTAGGCGCCCCGGGCGACGGCTTCGTCGCCGCTCAGAATCACTTTGTTCATAAAACCTCCCAACCCCGAAGGGCATTCTCCGCCTCGGACGCTCGGCGGCCGTGCGGTTGGCGGGGTTCCCGCCGCAAAAAGGTTCGCTGTTTCCCATCGGCGAAGGGCCTGAACGCTCCGCTTCCGGTCGGGCCGCCCTTGCGGCGGCATGTTCTTCATGTAAGGCAAGGAACCAGGAGGTTCCCGAACCGAAGCGCAACCGCCTGACCTGGCGCGCCCCGACATTTTATACTATGCCGTGGCAGCTTGTGTGGCGCGGCATAGCGCAAGACCGCCCGCGTCTGAACTCAGGGCGGGCGGCTGCAAAAGACCGTTGAAAATAATAGCTTTCACCGTGGCGTAATATTCGGCGTCGGAAAATCGCACCTCCGGGTGCAAAAAGCCGCAGGTGGAGCGCGCGATGATCTGACTGTTAAAAACCATGCTGAGAATGCGCGAGGCGTAAATGGGATTAATGTCCGCGCCAAAGAGCCCCTGGCGCTGCCCGGCCCGGATGAGTTCGGCCAGGTGGCCGCCCTGGTATTTGGCCTCGTGCTCGGAAAGTGCCTCCACATATTCGGGGCTGGGGTGGCAGCTTTCCCGGGAACTGATGACCGACAAATGGGGGCACTGGGCGTGGATGTCGCCCAGGCGGTCGCACAGGGCCGTCAGTTCCTCGAAAGGATTGGGATTGTTGGAGATGATGGTGTCCAGGGCGTTTTCGTAGGCTTCGAACTGTGCTTTGAGAATGCTCATATACAGCCCCTTTTTGCCTTTGAAGTAATAGGAGATGGTCGAGCAGTTCACGTCCAGCCGGGAGCAGATGTCCCGCACCGAAACCCCATTGTAGCCGTGCTGGGCGAAAAGAGCGGTGGCCACTTCCATAATCTCTCGGGCGCGTTCTTTATTTTCAGTCGGCATACGAACTCTGGCAAAGAGGGCCAGGGGCCCATCGGCTGTGAGAAAAAGTTCTCATCAAAAGAAGATATATTGACGGACTGTTAACAAATCAAACGTTTGTTTGAATCGCGTGGTAAAGAAAAAGGCTCCTCAATAAAGTGGCTTATCAAAAATTACAGAACAAATGCCCATAACCTGTGGATAAATTTGATACTTTATGCAGAGCCGCGAAACGTTTGGAACATCAAGCTGAACGAGACACCGAACCGAACGTTGAAACATCAACCTGAAGCGATTCATTACCATAACACGTACACAGTCTCTCATAGCCGAAGCCTGTTGTCAAGAAGAATTTCACATCAATTAAATTTTTTTGCGGTATAATAAAAATTATTACTAAACCATCGCAACGAAAGCGCCCCGCTGCCCGTGCCCCATCCGCCTCATTTCGCCCCCACATTCAGGGCTTCCGCCGCCCGGAAACGGCTGGGAACCCATATAGAACAAGTCTCTTTGCTTACTACCCGGCTATGCAATCCGCCCCCGGCCATCCCCGCCGTCATCTTGCGAAAGCCGGAATCCACTGCCAGCGCCCTGCGGATGCGCGTAAAACATCACGTTTCTCTTTCTCGTTTTCTCACTTTGAAGGCGCGGCGCACAGCAATCTTCGCAGATTCCATGGCGGTGACACGGCTAATATAATAAGAAAACTAGGATAATAATTATTGGGTGCCGGCAAGTTGCGGCTCTGGAAATGGATTCCGGCTTTCGCCGGAATGACGGGTGGGGGGGCTGGTGAAAACTACAGGGGAAAATAGCCCTCGCCGCTTGCGGGGGGATGCCAGGCAGGGCTTCCCGGACTGCCTGGGCTATCGCGGCCCCTCAATCCCCGTTGCTGCGGCTTAAATAGCGGTAAATAGTGGCCTGGGAGCAGTCCAACTGGTGGGCCACCTGCTTGACGGCCCCTTTCAGGCGGAAAACGCCCTTATTTTTTAGCGTTTCCACAATCTCCATCTTTTCCCGCTGGGTCAGGCGGGAGGCGCCGCCGCTTTCCTTCATGATCTGGCTGACCACATCCTCGGCCAGTTCCGGCATGGTCTCTGCTGGCGCGGAATCCGCCTCGCCGAGGCTGGGGACGGTTTCCATGGCGGCCCGGGCGGCGTTATAGACGAAGTTCGCGTCCACAAAAGCGTCCGGGTGGCAGAGTTTCAGCACCTGGTTTGAAAGGGTTTGGTAGCGCTGGTCGTCAAAGTTGATGCAGAGCATACCGATGAGCTTGCCGGCGTCGTTTTTGATATACAGGCTGGAGGTGCGCAAAAATTTCTTGCCCACGGCCACGCCGCTGTAATTGATTTTGTAGTCCTGCGTTTCGTAGCTGCGGTCGGAAACCATCTGGGTCAGGGCAGAGGCGGCGCTGTGGCTGCTGTTCAGCCCGCGCCCGCTGACGTGGCCGTTGGCGATGGCCACGATGGTGTTTTCGGCCTCCAGGTCGTGCAGCACCACTTCGTAGTCCGGGCCCAGGGTGCGGCCCAGGAACTCAGCCAGTTTCATATATTGCCGAAGCATAGTCGGGGTCATATGGTTTTCTCGTCCTCGGGCCCCGGTGCGGGGCTGGGTATTTGGTCGTGAGCCTGAAAAGCCAGGATGCCGGATAGTATAGCAAATTTTTCTCATTTATCAATAGGTATCTTTGTAAACAGCAGTTGTCGCTTTTGGGCCTCTATCTGTGATTAATATTCATTTCAGCGGCTTATCCGTAGGCGTCATTTTTTGCGAAATTTTTTTTGCGTTAAAGTGTGAATTCGCACATAATGAAAAAAATGCCGTTAAATCGAGAAATAATTATTGACAAGCGGGCGGGCTCGGGCTAAACTTACACAAGTTGACGCACGCTTAAGTATTGCAGAGCCATGGGCTCTCCTTATAGCCGCCAATACCGTCCGCCAGTCGTTCTTCAAAGTGCGAGTGCTTCGTGGATTGCTCTCGGCCGAGCCGTTCGGATATCACTGCGGCTCGGCGGCACAAGGCCCCTCTGGGGCGATGACCGGGGTATCTCTTTAAACCCAATTTATGAGAGGTATTGTCCAATGGCAATTAAGTACATTCCCGAACCCTTCCGCATTAAAATGGTTGAACCGCTGAAGATGCTCACCCGCGAACAACGGGAAAAGAACATCAAGGAAGCGAAATACAACCTGTTCAACCTTCGGGGCGAAGACTGCTACATCGACCTGCTGACGGACTCGGGCACCAACGCCATGAGCCAGGAGCAGTGGGCCGGCATCATGCGCGGTGACGAGGCCTATGCGGGCTCGTCCAGCTATTTCAAGCTGATTGAGGCCAGCAAAGACATTTTTGGCTACGGTTTTTTCCAGCCGGTTCACCAGGGCCGCGCCGCTGAAAAAGTGCTGTTCCCCACCATGCTCGGCAAGGGCAAGTTCGCCATTTCCAACATGTTTTTCGACACCACCCGCGCCCATGTGGAACTGTCCGGCGCCCGCGCCATTGACTGCGTGGTGCCCGAGGCCTTAGAC
The DNA here is from genome assembly GCA_031285975.1 of Candidatus Adiutrix sp. GTDB lineage: Bacteria > Desulfobacterota > Desulfarculia > Adiutricales > Adiutricaceae > Adiutrix. Next base: position 5,525 of record JAITVE010000039.1, read on the forward strand.
CCCGCCAAGCGCGTGCCCTTCAAAGGCAACATGGACGTGCCCCGCCTGGAAAAACTCATCCAGGAACACGGCAAAGAAAACGTGGGCCTGGTGGTGGTGACCATCACCAACAACTCCGCCGGCGGCCAGCCCGTGTCCATCAAGAACATTAAGGAAACCGCCGAAGTCTGCAAGAAATATGGCATTCCCCTGAACATCGACGCGGCCCGCTACGCGGAAAACG
>JAITVE010000143.1 GCA_031285975.1 Candidatus Adiutrix sp.
CCGAATATAAAGGGGAATTCACGGTGTTTGAAGTCGCCGACGGTTATTCCGTGGGCCACATCACCGGCGGCAGCGCGGCCAGCCGGGTGGTGGCGGGCGACCGGCTGACTTTTTCCCGCCGCTTGAGCGCCGCCGAAGTCTTGCGCGGCGAGGCCCGCCCGGCCCCGGACGGATTCCTGGGCACGCTGCCGTCAAAGGAACAATTCCTGGCCCGGCTGGACGAATTCGCGGGCCGGCCCGTGACCGTGGCCCTGGCCCGGCTGGACAGCTTTGAGAAAAACGTGGCCGCCCTGGGCCGGGAGGAGGCCGAGCGCATCCTCACCTTTGTTTTTGAAAAGCTTTCCGTGGCCTTCCCCCAGGCCGTGCAATGCCTGTGGCAGAGCGACGCCCTGGCCCTGGCCTGGCCCGGCGACGACCAGGCGGCAGCCAAGCCCGTGGCCTACCGCCTGGCGGCGGAGCTCAAAGAGCCCGGCCCGGTGTCCCTGGGCCTGGTGTTCAGCCCCGGCGGCGAGGCCCCCGAAAGCCTGGTGGACGACGCCCGCAAAGCCTTAAACGAGGCCGCTTTCGCGGGGCCGGGCCAGGTGGCCGTCTTCGGCCCCTTGTCGCTGAACGTCAGCGGCGACCGCCTCTTTGAGGGCGGCGATTTGAGCGGGGCCTTGAAGGAATACGAGCGCGGGCTGGCCATGTCCCCCAGCCACCTCAACCTTTTGAACAGCCTCGGCGTGTGCCACGGCCGCCTGGGCCACGCTTCCCAGGCCCTGGAAGTTTTTACAAAAATCGCTGAGCTGGACTCGGACAACATGATGGCCCACTACAATCTCGGCTACACGCACCTCTTGTCCGGGCGGATGCGGGAGGCCGAGGCCTCCATGGGCCGGGCCGCCGAATTGGCCCCGGACAATTTCGAGCCGCTCTTCCACTTCGGCAAAATCGCCCTGGAACTCGGCCATCTCGACCGGGCCCTTCCGGCCCTGAAGCGGGCTGGGGAGCTTGGGGAGAGCCGCCCGGTGGTTTTCCGCCTGCTGGGTGAGGCCCTGATGCTGGCCCACGACCACCAGGGCGCGCTGGCCGCCTTCAAGAAGGCCGTCAAGACCGCGCCCAACGACGCCTATGCCCTGTCGGCCCTGGGGGCCCTGTTCGTGGAACTGTCCAATGACCGGGAAGTGGCCCGCTCCCTGTTCCAGAAGAGCGTGGAAATCGACCCCACCAACTGCCTCTACCGCCAGCGTTTGGGGCGGCTGCTGTTCACCCTGGGGGATTACGACGGGGCCGAGCATCATTTGACCATGGCCGTGGAATACGGCAGCCGGGCCCCGGAAGTGCATTACCAGCTTGGCCGCGTGGCCGAGGAAACCGGCCGCCCGGAACAGGCCCGCAGCCATTACCAGGCCGCTTTGGACCAAGACCCCGCCTACAAGCCCGCCCTGGAACGGGTTGACGGGGCAGAATAAGCATATTTGCAGTAAAATCAGGGTTATATTTGTAAAAGATGACCGCCAGGAACGGAAAAAACGGACGCGGCAAAAAAGCCCCGGCCCCCGCCTTTACGCTGCCGCCCCAATTGCCGGGGCTGGCGGCTGTTTTGGCGGCGGTGATTGTGGCCGCCGCCCTCTATTCCCACCACGCTGCCGACCCCTCGTTCCCCGACCGGGCCGTTGCTAATGGCACGGTGCATAACGGCGTGGGGATTGTGGGGGCCTATTTGTCGTCCATGCTGGTGAAGGCCTTCGGGCTGCTGTCCTTCTGGCCGGTTCCGGCCCTGCTGGCAATGGCCTGGCGTTTTTTTAAAGGCTATAGCATCAGCCTGAATTTTATGCTCAAGCTGGCGGGCTGGATTCTTTTCCTCTTTTCCAGCCTGGCCCTCATGTCCATGATTCAGCCCGAACTTGCCACGGTTTTTCCCGGCCACAGCGGCGGCGGGCTCTTTGGCCAGTTTTTGGCCAAAGGGGCCACGGGCATTCTGGGGCGGGTGGGGGCCGCGCTGGTGTTGCCCTGCCTGGCCCTGGCCGGTTTGTGCATGGCCGTCAACAGCTTGTGGCGCAATGGGTTGCGCCTGACCGCCGCCCTGTGCGCCCCACGGGAAAAAGCCGCTGGCGAAGCCGCTATACCGGAAGTTTCCGCGCCGCGCCCGGCCATCACCGTGCCCGACCTGGGCCTGGCCGACGAACCCGCCGCGCCGCCGCCGGTGATTGTGGAAAAACCGGCCCCCGCGCCGCGCCCCAAGCCCGAGCCCGCCCCGGCCCCGGAACGCCGCAGCCCGCGTGAAACGGGCGGCCCCTACCATTTGCCCGCCGAAAGCCTGCTGGACGACCCCCCGGCGGCCCAGGCCGGGCACGCCTCGGGCCTGACCAGGGACGCCTTGGAGGACAACGCCCACCTGCTGGAATCCAAGCTGCGTGACTTTGGGGTGGAGGGCCGGGTGCTGGAAGTTTCCGGCGGCCCGGTTATTACCATGTATGAATACCAGCCCGCCCCCGGCATAAAAATTTCCAAAGTGGCCGGTTTGGCTGACGATGTCACCATGGCCATGCGGGCCATATCCATAAGGGTGGTGGCCCCGCTACCGGGAAAAGCGGCCATAGGCATTGAAATTCCCAACCCCAAGCGCACCTTGGTCTCCTTTAAAGAAGTGGTGGCCAGCCGCGCTTTTCAGGATTCCAAATCGCTTTTAAGTTTAGTTTTGGGGGTGGATATTATGGGGGCTCCGGTGGTGGCCGATTTGGCTAAAATGCCCCACCTGTTAATAGCCGGGGCCACGGGCAGCGGTAAATCCGTGGGCTTGGGGGCCATGATAATGTCCATTCTGTGAAAAGCCGCCCCCCACCAAGTGCG
>JAITVE010000294.1 GCA_031285975.1 Candidatus Adiutrix sp.
CAAAAAAACGCGGCGGCCAGGTGATTTTTCCCCTATAATACCAATACCGGCGCATATTTTCAAACAGGAGGCTGCCATGACTGCCAACCCCACTCCCCAACTGACCCCGACCGCCTCGCCCGCGCGGCCTGGCCCAATGCTGATACTGGCTTTCCTGGCCGGGCTTTTCGGCGGCCTGGCGGCCTGCTGGCTCGCTTCGGCGGCCCCGGCCTCGGCTGACAACCAACAGGCCCTGGTGGCCGGGGAACTGCGCCTCACCGACGACACGGGCCGCACCCGGCTGCTGCTGACCCTGGTGCAGGGCCAGCCCCGCCTCTTCATGCTCGACGACGCGGGGGAATATCGGATGGAAATGGGCCTGGGGGCCGCCGGGGAGCCGCACATCTGGCTGCGGGATATGGAAGGCGCGGCCAAAGTGCAGGTGGCCCTCACCGCGAAAGGCCGCCCGGCCTTTCGCCTGGCCGACCACCGGGGGCGGGAGCGGGCCATTCTGGGCCTGAGCGACAGCGGCGACCCCACCATGATTTTGCGTGACGACGGCGGCCGCGACCGCCTGGCCCTGTGGCGCGACCAAAAAGAAGGCGGCCTGGCCCTGGCCGATGAAAACGGCCGCCCCATCGCCGCCTTCAGCGCCGCCACCGGCGCCCCCGCCCGCCTCTCCTTCTTCGGCGAAGACGGCCAGGCCTATAAGATTGTGGAGTGAAGGCACATTGGACACTGACGAGGGAGCTTCGCTCCTTCGAATGTGGCGAGATTCTTTTTCAAGCTACTTCATGACGGTTCCGGCCAACCCCACCAGTTTGATGAATTCCGCGCGGTAGCCGCCGGGGTCGTCCCCTTTGGCCGCTTCGGCCCAGGCGGCAATGTCGGCCCAGGAAGTGGCCGCCAAATTCGGGTTGTTGCGCAGTTTTTGGGCGTAGGCGGCCACGGCGGCGGAAAAACGCAGATGCGGCCCAGCCTCGTCAAAGGATGCCGCTAAAACATCTTTGCGCACGGGCAGTTCCGCCAGCTTGCTGCTTTCGCCGCCGCTTTCCTTCCAGCGCAGTTTCACAAAGGCCAGTTCGTCTGCGTTCGCCGGGCCGGCGCTTGCCTCGGGCGCTTCAGCGGGCTGACTGTACCGCAAGGGATCCACGCTGGGCTTGCCCCCGGCCAGGGTCAGTTCATACAGCACGGTGACCTGCTTGCCAGCGCCGACATCCCCGGCGTCCACAGCGTCGTTGTTAAAATCTTCGGCGTTGAGCAGGCGTTTTTCATAACCAATCTGCCGGTATTCCAGCACGGCGGCGGGGTTGAACTCCACCTGCGCCTTGGCGTCTTTGGCCACGGTGAGCAGGGTGGCGCTCATTTCCGCGCCCAGCACCTTTTTGGCTTCGGAGAGGGTATCTATGTAGCTGTAGTTGCCATTGCCGTTGTCGGCGATTTTAACCATCATGGCGTCATTGAAATTGTTTGTGCCATAACCCAGGGCGGAGAGGGTGATGCCCCTGTCGCGCTGGCGCGTGACCATGGCGGTGAGTTCCTCGGCGCTGGCGACGCCCACATTGAAATCGCCGTCTGTGCAGAGCAGAATGCGGTTAATGCCGCCTTTGATAAAACTCTGTTCCGCCTGTTCATAGGCCAAGGCCAGCCCTGCCGCCCCGGCGGTGGAGCCGCCCGCGCCCAAATTGTCAATGACCGCCAGTATCCGCGCCTTTTCATTCCCCGGCGTGGCCGCCAGGGCCAGACCCGTTGCGCCGGAATAGGTGACTATGGAAATGCGATCCTGGCTGCGCAGCGTATCCACCAGCATACGCAGGGAAGATTTGACCAGAGGCAAGCGCTCGGACGAATTCATGGAGCCGGATACGTCCACCAGAAACACCAGATTGGCCGGGGGCATTTCCGCTGTTTCCACCTCTTTGGCCTTCAGGCTGAGGGACAGCAGAACATTATTGGGGTTCCAGGGGCTGGGGGCCAGTTCGTAAGCCGCCTCAAAAGGGCTGTCGGCGCGGGTTGAACCGGCTTCCGGCAGGGGTTTGAACACGAGTTCATCGCTGTTCCAGGGAAAATAGTTCAGCATTTCCTCGGCCCGCACGGCATCGGGGTGAGGCGCGCGCCCTTCGTTCAAAAAGCGGCGCACATTGGCGTAGCTGGCTGTATCCACATCCAGGCCAAAGGTGGAAAGCGGCTCTTGGCTCACCTGCTGCACGCCGTTGTCGGCATAATTCCCGTATTGCGCGGTGTCCGGGGCCACGCCCTGCGCGGGGGCTATGGGAATCACCATCATCCCGCCACCCATGGCCGCAGAGTCGTACTCTCTTCTGGCGGCGGCCATTAGAGATTCCAACTGAACCTGTGGTTTCGGAACAGCTTTTGGCACCTGGACTTCCGGCGAAGCCTGAGCCTCCGGTTGGGCCTGAGTTTCCGGCGGAGCCTCGGGCTCCGGCGGGGTCTGTTCACAGCCGGAAAAAACGAACATGAACACAACAAGCATCACCAACACGAAATACCGCAATGTCTGGAAATGAGGCATACCTGAACTCCTTTTGCTGGTTGCCGGGGAATGCTCTTCCTACTATATATTACCCCGAATATTTCCCAAGTAATATGAAAAAAAAAGACGGAATATCCTTAATCGTGTAAAATGAACTTGTTAATCAAGAAGCACGAGGATATCCGCCGATGACAAATTGTAACAAAACCAGTTTTTAATTTCCAGCACAAAAACACTTTAGCAGAAGCCCCGTGCGCCGCCCTCAGCGCAGCCTTGGCGAATTACAGGGGCTTTCAGCGGCGCGGCTCAATACTTGAAAAAATACACCACAATAGCCGCCAGTTCCCGCGCGATGGAGTAGACGTCGCCCCATTCACGGTAGGCAGGGGCGGCGCGGCCCACGTTTTCGCAGCCCGCTTTTTTCAGGGCCATGGCCGAGCGGGGGGTGTGGAAGGCCTGGCTGACGACGATGGCGCTGTCAAGGTGGTGTTGCTCAAGATATGCGGCGGTGAAGAGGGCCGTCTGCCAGGTGTTCACGCCCTGGGAATCCACCACGATGTCCCACTCGGGCACGCCCCGGGATTGCAGGTAGGCGCTCATAGCCTTGGCCTCATCGACCCCGGAAAGCCCCACCCCGCCGCTGACGATGATGGTGCGGCAGTAGCCGTAGCGGTATAAATCAACGCTTTTGTCCAGCCGGGCGGCCAGGCGGGGGGCCGGGCTGCCGTCCCGGTACACCTCGTTGCCCAGCACCACGGCCACCTCGGCCGGAATCAACGCTTCCCGGCGGCCCCAGGCGTCCAGGGCCAGCCCGGACAGCACCGCCAGGAGCGTCAGCAAGGCCAGGCCTTTCAGGCACATTTTAGCCCGCGCCACTATCTGCGGGTTCAGCCGCGCCGCCCGCCCGCTGGCCGCCCCAGTTTCGCCCGCCGCCGTTAGCCGCCCCCAAAAACCGCCGTTCATCCACACGTCAATCACCTTGTTCATACGTCACCCGCCTGTGCTGTGTCGGGGCCGGAATCAGTCCCTCCCCGCAGTTTCCGTTATAGCAGGCGAATGTGGCGACGATATGGGGAGGATGTGGAGGTTTTATGGATTTATCCGCAGAGTTCCATAGCCCGGCGGTCAAGCTCGGCGGCGAGGCCCTCAGTTTCAGGGTCGCGGCCAAAGACGTCGCGCCAAACGCGGGGGCTTTCCATGCACATGTAGATGACTGTTTTTTCGGGCAGCGCTTCGCGCAAGGCCTTGACCAGCGTGCGGTACATGCGGGTGCGCAGGGGGCGGGGGTAGCGCATTTTGCCGTCGCCGCCCATGATGAATTCGCCGTCGTAAATGGAGGTCTCCGGGTGCCGGGCCAGCATGACTTCCTTGAGGGACGGGAGGTAGCGGAAGCAGCCCAGCGACACCCAGGCCACCTCGGCCCCGGCCAGGTGTTCGCCGATCATTTGGGCCGTGCGGGCGTAGCCCTCCTCCCAGTTGGGGTGGACGATGAGGGGGTCGAAGTGGAGGCCCACCGGGAACCCGGCCGCCGCCGCCCGCTGGGCCGCTTTGAGGCGGGCCGAAAGCGGGGCCGCGCCGGATTCCTCGCAACGGCAGATGTCCGGGGCGTTGACGGAAAAGCTGATGACCGTGCGGCCTTTGTGTTTCAAGCCCAGGAGGTGATCGGTGTGGTCGGTTTTGGTTTTCAGTTCCAGCACCGCGCCTTCGGTTTCAGCAAACATGGTGATGAGTTCGGCGGCCAGGCCGGTGCGTTTATCGAGAAGCAGGCTGTCGGTGAATTCGCCGGTGCAGAAGCGGCGGGGGCGCTCGGCGGGCGGGCGGCGCAGGAGTTCGCGCAAATCGGCCAACCCTTCGGCAACATTGCCGAAGAGCACCAGGGCCGCCGTGCCCAGATAAGCTTCCAGGATGCAGTAGCGGCAGCCAATGGTGCAGCCCAGGCCGAAATGGAAGATGGTCAGCCCGCAGCAGTTGTAATTCAAGGTGCCGGGGCAGGGTTTGATGAATTCGCCCCGGTGGCGGGTCACCAACAGGTCGCCCCGGCCAAAGGCGGGGTAGTCCGCCGGGCCCAGGGGTTCCAGGGCTTGCGGCGCAAGGCTGTGCCCCAGATTTTCAGCCAGCGGGGTTTTGCGGAATTCCTCTTCCAGGCGCAGGGTGAGGCCGCCCGGCGACGCGTCACGACTCATGGTCGTCGTCCAGAAGTTTTTGAAAATCAGGGGACTGCCGCAGTTTGGCCACCGTCTCGGCCACCTGGCCGAACTCGGCGGGGGTGGCAAAAGTCAGGTTCAGGCCGAACTTGAGGTCTTCAAGGCTGGGGTCAAGCTCCAGGCGGGCGGCGCGGGGTAGGGCCAGGGCCCGGACGCGGGCCTGCCGGGCGGCGGCCAGTTCGGCCAGGAGGGGGTGGCGGCGCGTCCAGAGATACTTGCGGATAATTTCTTCGGTGGCCGGGCGGCCTACCCTCTCCACGTCAGCCAAAGCCGTACGAATGTCTTCCACTTCGAGCACCTCGGCAGAGCATAAAAATTCGCGGCGGCTGATGTCTTCAAGCCAGTCGAGCCACTGCTTTTTTTTCTGCTTGCTGGGGTTCAGGAGATCGAAGAGATTCAGGGCGGGGCCTAAATTTTCGGGAGCCCACCCGGCCAGGCGGGCCCCGGTTTCCAGGTCGAGCCGACCCTCGGCCAGGGCGGCCAGGCCCTGCTCGGGGAGCCCGGCGGCGCGGAGGCACCATTCGCGCATCTTCGGCGAGGGGGCCAGGCCGAGATACGGGGCCAAGTTCGCGGCCCCCTCCGTGCCCAGGGTCTCCACAAAAAACCGCCAGAGCAGGGCCGTTTCAGCCTGGTTCCAGCCGCGCTCCTGGTTATCGGCCAGGGCCAGGGCGAACGCTTGTTCGCGGGGGAAATCGGGGGGCAGCATCAGGGCCGGGGCCACGCTCCGGCCCTGGCGCATCAAGGCCTCGCGGCGCAGGCTCCCGGCCAGAAGATAGTGTTCGCCGCCGTCCGCCCAGATCAAGAGCGGGCGCAGGAGACCCAGGGCGCGGATGGACTCGGCCAGCCCTTCCACCCCCCGGCCATAGGAAGACGGCATCAGCGGCTTCAAGGGGGCCAGTTCCGCCTCCATGGGGGCTAAAGCCGCCAGGGTGAAATCAATCATGCCGCCTCAATCCAAAATCTGGTAGCCGTTGGCAATGAAGATTTTCATCGCTTCTTCGCGCCGACCGGGGGAAATTTTGACGAGGGCCACGGTGGTGCCCGCTGATTCGCGCCGGGGGAAGGTGATGAAACTCAACAGCGCGATGCCGGGCCCGGCCAAAAGGGCGACGAGGCGGGAGAGATAACCGGGGTCGGCCACCCGCTCGGGGGTTTCGGCCAGGTAGATGAAGCCGCGGTGATCGTCCACGCCGAAGATGTGGGTCACCAGGTCGAACAGGTCGGTGGCGGTGACGATGCCCACCAACTGGCCGTTATCCAGCACGGGGTAGACGCCGAGGCCCTTTTTGTGGCCCTCCACCATGGCGGTGAGCGCGTCGTCGTCCGGCGAGACGGTGTAGGGGTTTTTCCGCATGATGTCGCTGACTTTGAGCTTGGCCACCAGGTAGCGGGCCTCGTGCACCGACAGGGTGCTGACCGAAGAGGGCTGGGCCTCCAGGATGTTGCGCGAGGTCACCAGGCCCACCAGTCGCCCGTTATCCATGACCGGCAGGCGGCGGAAGCCCCGCTCTTTCATGACCCGCGCGGCCTCGGCAATGGGTTCGTCAGGCCCGATGGTCACGGGCTCGGTGGTCATCCAGTATTTTATTTTCATGGGCACCCCCATAGTACATTCAATGCTCAAAACCGGACGGGCAGCCCCGCCCGAGTGCTGTTCTCACGCGCTTGCGACCCCGTCACCCCGGTCTGCGCCGGTATGACGGGGTACGGCGTTATGTATTAAACCTCGGCGATGGCCTCGATTTCAATCTTCGCGCCCATCGGCAGGGCGGCCACCTGCACGGTGGAGCGGGCCGGGCAGTCGGCGGTGAAGAAGGTGGCGTAGACTTCGTTGACCGCTTTGAAATCGGCCAGGTCGGTCATGAAAATGCCCACGCGCACAACTTTTTCCAGGGAGCTTCCGGCGGCTTCCAGGATGGATTTAACGTTGGTAAGGCTCTGGCGGGCCTGCTCTGCGGTGCTGTCCGGGAAGGCGCCCGTGGCCGGGTTCAGGGGCAGCTGGCCCGAGACAAAAACCATATTGCCGCATTTGACGGCCTGGGAATAGGGGCCGATGGCGGCCGGGGCTTTTTCGGTGCTGATGATGTTTTTCATGCAATTCTCCTTGTGGTTTGGAATCGTCACTCGCTCAAGCCGAAGCGGCGCTCACGCTGCTGAAAAGAAGCCAGGGCGGCCGCGAAATCTTCCTCGCCGAAATCCGGCCAGAGGGTCGGGGTGAAATACAGCTCGGCGTAGGCGCACTGCCACAGCAGAAAATTCGACAGCCGCAAATCGCCCCCGGTGCGTATCAACAGGTCGGGGTCGGGGGTGCCGGTCGTCCACAGTTTTCCGCTCAAGGCTTCCGGGGTGATGGCTTCCGGCGAAATCTTTCCGGCGACCGCCTCTGCCGCCAACAGCCGGGCCGCGCGGGCCAATTCGAAGCGGCTGCCGTAGGACAGGGCCACGGTGAGGGTCAAATCCGTGTTCCCGGCGGTCAGTTCCATGGCCGCGCTCAGGGCCTCGCGGGTCAGTTCCGGCAGGGCCTCGGTCTCGCCGATGGCCAAGAGGCGCACGCCCTTTTCCATCAACTCCGCCAGTTCCGACTGCAAATACTGGAGCAGCAGTTCGAACAGGCCCTTGACCTCGTCTTCCGGGCGGCCCCAGTTTTCAGAGGAAAAAGCGTAGAGCGTCAGGTATTTCACCCCGGATTTTTTCGCGGCGGTGAGGATGGTGCGCACCGGTTTGGCCCCGGCCTTATGGCCTTCGGTACGCTTCAGGCCGCGACGGGCGGCCCAGCGGCCGTTGCCGTCCATAATGATGGCCACGTGTTCGGGCCCTGGCAGAAAAGTCATTGAATGGGAACTCGTTTTATCTGTTAAATTGTCGCCAGCGACTCTATCATTATACTCAGGTTGGTGGATTTATACCAGCCAGCCAGGAAATCTTTCCAGGGGATGATCTGCTGGTGGATGGCGCAGGAATTGAGCACCGGGCCGTCCGGGGTGTAGCCCACCACCACGGCGTATTGCCCGCGCAGGATGGGCGGCGCGTCCCGATCCAGGCGCACGATGAAGGGCTTGTGGGCTTTCACGGCCTCCACAAGCTGCTCGGGCGCGCCGCTGAAAATCTCGGCGGATAAACCCTCGCGGCGGGCCCAGACGGCCATGGACTGGGCTGTGGGCCGCTCCTGGTTCAGGGCCATGGCGGCCTCTTCGGCGGTGGTGGGCCGCCCGCCGTAGGTCATCACCGAGGCCAGGGCGGAGGGGCCGCAGAGCCCGGCTTCATCCGAATAAAAGGGCACCTGGAGAATGAGGCGGCTCTCAACGGGATTGACGAACGGCGCGGGCCGGGCCATGGGGCAGCCGCTCGCCGCCATAACCGCCAGCAATAACACCGCCCCCGGCAGCAGCCGCAAAAAATTTCTTTTCATGATTCCCCTCCCCCGTCTTGTCTACTCGGCCGAGTAAACCGGCACGACATAGTATAAAAATTTAGTTCAGGCCGGAACCGACATGGTAGCAAATTTTGTGGATAATCAGCAAGGCGCCGGATTCGAATTCCAGTTCGGCCTCCGGCGCCAGAAACTCGTTGCTCAGGCCTCGGGAAAACCCGGCCTTGAGGGTTTCCCCGGCTAGGGGATAGCGGCAGCCGCTCAGGGTAATGCCGTGCACATCTTCCCCCAGCGGGAGCAGCGAGAGGGTATCCCCCGGCGCGCCCGCCAGGCTCAGGCGGGCGGGGCCGGAAATGACGAAAAAATCCCAGGCCCCGTGGCGGAAGCGGATGGACTCGCTGCCCCAGCCCGCCGCGCGGGGGAGAAAGAGGTTCCCGAGGGTCATGTCCCAGCGGCCGCCGAGGGCCCCCAGCACCACGATGGACTCGTAGCCGCGCCGCCGGGCCAGCATGAGGGCCAGTTCGAAATCAATCTCGTCCTTCTGGGCCGGGTGGCGGCTCACTTCCGCGCCCAGGGCCACCAGTTGGGCCATGAGTTCCGGGTCGAGGGAATCGAAATCCCCCACCAGGCAGTGCACCGGCCAGCCCAGTTCGGCCGGGTGCCGCCCCCCGCCGTCGGCGGCGATGACCAGGTCGTCGGGCTCGGGCCGGGCGGGCCAGTCGTGCCCCGGCTTTTCAAAATCCCCGTTCAAAAAGATGTAGGCCTTGGGAGCCTGTTTGTTCGATACATTCATGCGTCCATCCTTAGCCAATCTCAATGAAGCCGTTTTCCAGGGCTTGAACCAAAAATTCGTCGGTAATCAGTTCCGGGCCCCGGGCCGGGAGAAAGGAGGGGCCGTCGTCCATCGGGCCGGAGATGCGCACCAAAAGGTGGGCCAAAAGCAGGCGGTTCACCACGCTCCCCAGCGACGGCAGGGGGCTCTGGGTGGCCAGGGTCAGCTGCTTGAAGCTGGTGGCCCCGCCGCCGGATTCGGCCTGGTAATTCCTCACCACCTCGGCCATGACGGCGCGGGCCAAGTCCACGGTGTTGCGCCAGGTGGCCGGGGTCACCAGGCTGAAAAAGCCGTGGCTCCCGGCGAAAAAGTCGTAAAAGCGGCGGGTCAGTTCCCCCCCGCCGAGAACGATGAGCCAGGAGGAATACAGGGCGATGAGGCACAGGGGCACGGCCGCGAAACCGGCGTAAATGGCGCTGTAGCTGGACAGGGCGAACATGATGCTGAGGTAGAAGGTCAAAAAGAGCTGCACCACCAGGCTGGCGACAAACCCCCCCAGGAGCCGCTCGCGCCAGCGCACCAGCCCCCGGCTGAAATAGGCGTAGGCCCAGCTGAGCACCAGCCACAGAATGACGTAGGGCGACAGGATGATGAAAATGGAGATGAAGGAACTGGGGTCAAGGCCCAGGGGAATCTCCCAGGTTTCGGCGGCCAGGCCCGTGAGGTAGATTTTGATGGTCAGGGCGGCCATGAGCACCAGGGGCACAATGACCATGACCGTGAAATAATCCATCACCCGGTGGATGGGCCGCCGGGGGGGGTGGTAGCCGAAAATGCGGCCGAAAATGTCCTCCAAAAGGGCCAGCAAGCGGTAGCAGGCCCAAAAAATCACCCCCAAGGCCACGAAGGCCACGATGCCGCCGGAGAAGTTGGCAATGAGGTTTTCCGTAAAGCCTTTAATCATGGCGATGATTTGATAGACCACGTCCTGGTACTGCTCGTCCAAACCGCCGAAGGTGCGGTCGGCCCAGCCGTCGATGGTGCTGTACAAATCCGCGTCCAGCCCAAAGCTTTTGGCCACGGAAAAGCAGAGGGCCAGGAAGGGCACCAGCCCCAGGATGCAGTAATAGGACAGCGCGGCGGCCTGCACGGGCCAGCGGATGACCCCGGCCTTGTCCAGCTTGTCGTACATGTCGTCCAGGCGGTCGATAAAATTCACGGTTTGCCCTCCCTCACGCCCAGGGCTTTGAGCTTTTTGTGGAGGCTGGTGCGGTCAAGGCCGATGGCCTCGGCGGTCTGGGTGATGTTGTGGTCGTGGGCTTCCAATTGATGTTGCAGGTAGAGCCGCTCGAACTCATCCTTCGCCTCGCGGTAGGGCTGGTTCATATAACCGGCGGCCTCGCCTTTGGCCTGAACCGCGTGGGCGGCGGGGCCGGAAGGGTCGCGGTCGATGGTTCCCCCAGGGGTCATGATGGCCAGCCGCTCCACGGTGTTTTTGAGCTCGCGGATGTTGCCCGGCCAGGGGCGGCGGGTGAGGTCGTCCATCAGGCCGCTGGAAATGCTTTTGGCCCCCAGGTTGTTATTCAGGGCGTAGCTGTTCAGGAACTCGGCGGCCAGAAGGGGAATGTCTTCCCGCCGCTCCCTGAGGGGCGGCACGCGCAGGGGCACCACGTTGAGGCGGTAGTACAAATCCTGACGGAAATTGCCGCGCTCTATTTCTTCCTCTAAATTTTTGTTGCTGGCCGCGATGATGCGCACGTCCACGCTGATGGTCTTCACCCCGCCGACCCGCTCGAATTTCTGCTCCTGCAAAATGCGCAGCACTTTGGCCTGGGTTTTCAGGCTCATGTCGCCGATTTCGTCCAGGAACAGGGTGGAGTTGTTGGCCTGGTCAAAGCGGCCCTGCTTGCGGGCCGAGGCCCCGGTGAAGGCCCCCTTTTCGTGGCCGAAGAGTTCGCTCTCCACCAGTTCCTCGGGGATGGCCGCGCAGTTCACTTCCACCATGGGCCGGTCGGCCCGCTGGGAAAGCTGGTGGATGGTGCGGGCGGCCAGTTCCTTGCCCACCCCGTTTTCCCCGGTGATGAGCACCGAGGCCGGGGTGGGGGCCACGGCCTCAATGGTGCGCAAGAGCTCCCGCATGGCCGGGCTGGTTCCCAGCATGGAAGCGCTCTGGCCGGGGCGGGTTTTGAGAATTTGGTTCTCGGCGGAGAGGCGGCGGAAATTGAGGGCCCGGGCCACGGTTAACAGCAGTTTATCGGCGGACAGGGGCTTTTCAATATAGTCGAAAGCCCCCATTTTCACGGCCTTGACCGCGGTTTCAATGTTGCCGTGGCCGGAAATGACCACCACCGGCAGATGGGGATATTCTTCTTTGATGTGGGCCAGCACGTCGAAGCCCTGCTCGGCATTCTGCATCCACAAATCCAGAATCACCGCTTCGGGGGCCGATTCGTCGATGCGCTCCAGGGCCTCAGGGCCGGAGGAAGCCTGGGCCACCAGGTAGCCCTCGTCCCCCAGCAAACCGCCCACGGTCAGCCGGATATCCCGTTCGTCGTCCACTATTAAGATGGTGTCGGTCATAGTCTATATATCAGTTCCGCTTGGGCAGTTCGAGGGTCATCAGGCAGGCGTCTTCGCCGTCCTCGTAATAGGCGGGCCGCCGCCCGGTCACCTTGAAGCCGCGTGATTCATACAGGGCGATGGCGGGCGTGTTGCTGGGCCGGGCCTCCAGATAATAGCTGGTGACCCCGGCCCGCTGGCCCACGGTCATCATGGCCGTCATGAGCCGCCCGGCCAGGCCCAGCCGCCGGTATTGCGGCTCCACAGCCAGGTTCAGCAAATGAATTTCCGGGGCGATGACCCAGAAAAAGCAGTGGGCGGCCAACTCCCCCCCCCGCTTTAAACCCATGGGCAGGGTAACCCGGCGGTTAAACTCGCCCAGGAAATTGTCCACCGTCCAGGGCTGGGGATAAGAGGCCTTTTCCAGGCGCATCACCCCCGGCAGGTCGTGGGCGGTGAGGCGCACCAGGTCGAAATTCTCGGCGGTGAGCCCCTGCGCCCGGCTCTCTGTCTGTGGCCCGTTCCCGCTCATTTGACGGCGCTTAAAACCAGCAGGCCCACCAGCAGCCCGGCGAAATAAATCATGACGTTTTTAGATTCCAGGGAACCCACCGCCATGCCCAGAAGCCCCAAAAAAGGGATGAAGGTGAACAGGAAGCCCAGATTCACAAAGACGATGCCCGCAGCCGCCGCCCAGCGGGCCATCAGGCCCAGAAGCTGGCTGTTCACCGCCACCGCCACGGTGATGGCCACAAGGGAGAAGGCCAGGGCCCACCACAGCCCGGCCAGGTTGCGCCGGAACAGGCGGGGTTCGCGCCCGGCTTCCAAATCCGCCCGAATGGCGGCCAGCCGCCGGGGGGCCAGGCCCCGGCAGGCCTTGTCGATGAGCGTGAAGGCCTGGGCCCAGAGCGGCACCGTTAAAAAGGAGAGCACCAGCCCGGCCTCGGTCTGGAAGGCCCCGGCCTGCGGCCCAAAGCCGCTGCCCACCCAGGCGATGAAAGCCGCCGCCACAGCCGGGCCCGCGTGGGGAATGAGCTGCCCGCCCAGGGGGATGGCCGCCAGCCACAGAAGCTCCACCGACAGGCCCATCCAGGTGCCGTAAAAAGTCTGGCCGGTGAGGGCCCCGATGAGAAAGCCCACCATCAGCGGCCGCCCCACCATGAAGGGCCCGACCACATTCCGGTCGAGACAGAGCAGCGCGCCGACCAGAATCGGCCCCATGACGGAGGCGGACAACAGCATTACTTTTCTCTCGCAACCTTCATCATATTACGGTTTCCAGGCAACCGCTTTTTCGGCGGGCACGGCCTGCACCTGCACTTCCAGGCCCAGGCCCGACAGTTCCGCCAAACCCGCCACATCACGGTCGCTGACGTAAAAGGCGTCGGTCAGCCGCCGCCCGCCGCCCAGGCCGCCCGGCCGCGCGGCCTGGTTGCCAAGGTTCAGCCGGGTGAGGCGCAAGCCGCCCCGCACCGCTTCCATCACCCCGTCAATATCCTTAAAAATCACCAGCACCCGGCGGGAGGCCCACTCGCCCCCGGCCAACAGATCAGCCAGCCCGGCGGGGGCCACAAAACGGGTCTCCGTCACCTCCGGGGGCAGGCCCATGGTCATGACCTTCTGCACCCAGGGGTCGTCCGCCGCGTCGCTGTCCCCCACCACCACCGCGTCGATGGACAAATGGGGCACCCAGGCAACGGCGATTTGGCCGTGGATCAATTTCTGATCGACTCGCGTCCACACCAAGGTCACAAAACCATACCTCCGGCGCGCCCGTCCGCTATGCCTTCCGGGCGGGCCATCACTTGCCGCCCATAATTTCGCTGGCCACAGTGATGCTTTTGTGCCCGGCCTCGCCCACGGCCTGGGCCGCCTCCGCCAGGGCCATCTTGCCGCGAAGCTGAATGGCCTTGATGAACATGGGGAGGTTGACCCCGGTGACCACCTCCACCTTGCCCTCGCTCAAAAACGATAAACCCACGTTGGAGGGCGTGCCGCCGAACATGTCGGTGAGGAGCAGCACCCCGGCCCCCTGGCTGACGCTTTTGATGGCCTGCTCAATGGCCTGGAGGATGGAGTCCGGCCCCTGCCCGCTGTCCACGGAGACCGTGGCGCAGCCGTCCAGGCTCCCGCCGATGAACTCGGCGGTTTTGATTATTTCCCGGCCCAGCTGGCCGTGGGTGACGATAACAATGCCGATCATCAGAAAACCGTACCTCTATATCATTATTTCGCCCGGCAAAGCCGCTCTCCGGCTAGAGCGCAAGCAATTGAAAAGTCCGGCTCTGCCGGCTTTTCAATTGCTTGATGCTCTAAATTATATCCCGGTGCCTGAGTTGCACCGCCCCGTCGTAAACCTGCTTCAAAGCCATCCACAAAAACCCGGCCACGGCCACGCTGCGGTGCTGCCCGCCGGTGCAGCCCACCGCGATGGTCAGGTAGGCCTTCCCTTCTTTCTGGTAGAGCGGCAAGAGATAGGCCAACAGGGTGATGTAGCGGTCCAGAAAGCCGGTGATTTCCGGCGCGGCCAGCACATAGTCTATAACCGCCTGGTCGCGCCCGTCAAGGTTTCTCAGTTCATCCACATAAAAGGGGTTGGGCAGGAAGCGCACGTCCACCATCAGGTCGGCCTCGGGCGGCAAGCCGTTTTTGAAGCCGAAGGAGACGATGTCCACCGCCATGGGCCGCCCCTCCCCGGCCTGGCTGAACCGATCCATAATCAGTTCGCGCAGGGTTGAGGTTTTCAGCGAACTGGTGTCCATCACCTCGTCGGCGGCCCGGCGCAGGGGCGTCAGGTGCTCCCGCTCCGCCCGGATGGCCGAGAGCAGCCCCCCGTGGGGGGCCAAATGGTGCGGCCGCCGCGTCTCTGAAAAGCGCTTCACCAGCACGCTTTCCCCGGCCTCGACGAACAGGAGCCGCAGCTCGTAGCCCATCTCGCGCACGCTTTTGAAGATGGCCTCAAAATTGTCCACCAGCTCCGGCTCCCGCGCGTCCATGCCCACGGCCAGGCGGAGCCCCGGCGGGGCCTCGCCCGGCTGGGGCGGCGGCAAGGCCCCGCCCTCTTTGCGAATGGCTAAGAATTTGGGCAAAAGCGCGGCCGGCAGGTTGTCGATGGTCAGATAGCCGATATCTTCCAGGGCTTTCAAAACCGTGGACTTGCCCGAGCCGGACAGGCCGGAGACCACCACCAGGCGGCCGCAGGGTTGCGGAGTCGTCATGAGGGAACCTCTAATGAACTCGCTGAGTGTCGCTCATCATCTCTGGATGGTGACGAGCTCCAGCTGTCCGTTGGGCAGTTGCCGCAGGATGGACAGCCGGTCGTTGTCGCTGTTGACGAAAATAACGTAGGGCACGGTGGAGGCGGCCAACTGGGCGGCGGCTTCCGCAACGGCCATGGCGGCGGGGGTGACGGTGACCGCGCGGTCGATGAGCGGAACGTCGTGTTCGTCGGCCGCGTCTTCGTCGTCAGGCTGACCGGCCTCGTCACGGGCGGGGCGTTTGGCGGGGCCGCCCTTGTGGGCTTTCAGTTTTTCGCGGTGCCGCTTGACCTGCTTTTCCAGCTTGTCCACCACCATATCAATGGCGGAGTACATGTCCTCGGTTTCCTCTTCGGCCTTTATCTTCAAGCCGTCGCTGGAGATCAGCACTTCGGCCTTGTGCCGGAACTTCTCCACGGTCATCACCACTTCCGCGTCGATAACCGCGTCAAGATATTTTTCCAGCCGCAAAAGCTTGTCGCGGCTGTACTCTTTCAAAGTATCCGAAGGTTCCATGTGCCTGAAAGTGACGGAATACTGCATACTCAAACCTCCAGCCGCCTAAAGATGCGGCGCCTTTTCAAAATAGACCCGGGAAAACCGGATTGGTTCGGACAGCGATGTAATGATTCATAATGCTTTCTATAAAGTGCACCAACCTTATCAGCCATGATTTCAGTGTACCAGAAACCGGGCACAAATTAAACCCTTTATTCAAAACGCCGTGCGCGGAAACGCGCTTGACAAATGTGCGGAAAAGCACTACCATTAATAGTACGGTCATTAACAGCGCCTAAGCCCCGGACAACGCCCATAGCGGCGGGGCGCTTTTACGCTTGACCGCAAGCCGCGTTTGTGATACAAAGGGCGACTTGTTGAAACGTCCCATCAGGGATGTTATCTGGTCCTGGTTCGCTCGAATGGCGACACAGTGCCTTTTTCAGGCACGGCGGGCAGGCGGGTTTTTAGACGCCACTATCGGTGCTCTCTAAGCCTCCCAAAGCCGTGGAGAACATGCCGCTTGAGCGGCCCTCCCGAAACCCCTGAACTTGGCGTCCCCATTCGGCCCAAAAGAAGAAGCGAACCGACACGGACTGTAAATGGGTAAAGGGAGGCGTATGAGAGGAATTGACAGGCCAGATTGAATTGGGACTTTGGGTGGCTCAGGTCCAGAAGTGCTTCGGCAGCCACAAAGCCTTAAAAGGCGTTGACTTAGAGGTCCGCAAGGGCGAGTTCTTTACTTTGCTTGGCCCTTCCGGTTGTGGTAAAACCACTTTGTTGCGCATAATCGCCGGCCTGGAATTGCCAGATTCCGGGCATGTTTTATTGGGCGGCCAGGACATTACCCGCCTTCCGGCGGCCAAGCGTCAGGTGAACACGGTGTTTCAGAGCTACGCCCTGTTTCCCCACCTGAACATCTTTGAAAACGTGGCCTTCGGCCTGAAAGCGCGCCAGATCGAGCCCTTTGAGGTGCGGAGGCGGGTGGCCGAAAAACTGGAGATGCTGGGCCTGGACGGACTCGACAAACGCTATCCCCATCAACTCTCCGGCGGACAGAAACAGCGTGTGGCCCTGGCCCGCGCCCTGGTCAACGAGCCGGACATCCTCCTTTTAGACGAACCCATGAGCGCCCTGGACGCGCATTTGCGCACCCAGGTGCAGGAAGAACTGCGCCGCCTGCAGCGCGAACTGAAGCAAACCTTCATCCTCGTCACCCACGACCAGGACGAAGCCATGGTGGTCTCCGACCGCATCGCCGTGATGCGGGAAGGCCTGGTGGAGCAGGTCGGCGAACCGCGCGAGGTCTATTCCAAGCCCCGCAACCAGTTCGTGGCCGAGTTCCTCGGCGCGGCCAACATCATCGCGGCCCGCCGCGACGGCGGCCGGGTGGTGACTTCCCTGGGCTCCTTTGACCTCTCCGCCGCCCCGGCGTGGGACGAGGGCAGCCTGGCCATCCGCCCTGAACGCATTGTGCTGGCCGACGGCCAGGACGGCGACGGCAACTGGGTGCGGGCCAAAGTGCGGGAAGCCATCTACCGGGGCCAGAGCCTCGATGTGTGGCTCACCCCCGACGACAGCGCGGCGGGCGACCCCTTCAAAGTGCGCGTCCGCACCCACGGCAAGGATCACCTCCGCCCCGGCGACCAGGTCAGCCTCTTCTTCCCCCCGGAAGATTTGGTAGCCCTCGACCAGGCCTGATATTTAATGTAATTCCGATCCGACTCTTTTTACGAAGGGCCGGATCGGTTTTTCTTTGATGTGAGGTCTGCCATGCCCGACGACTACTCAAAAATCCCCGACAATAAAACCGGCCCGCCCCTGATGGCGCCCCTGCCCGACGAGGCGGAGACCGACCCGAACCTGGTGACCTGGTACGGCGGCATTCACCGCCGGAAAGACCTTACCCGGCGAGGCTCCTATCTGCTGGGGCCCGGGCTGGTGTGGCTGCTGCTGTTCCTGGCCCTCCCGGCCACGGGCTTACTCGCGCTGTCCCTGGCCCAGCGCGGCGATTTCGGCCAGATTCACTGGGTTTTCACCCTGGAAAATTACAAGCGACTGGCGGGCTTCGGCCTGTTTGGCTGGACGCCGGATCACCTGCTGATTCTGGGCCGCAGCCTCTGGGTGGGGCTGGTGACCACGGTGATCTGCGTCCTGCTGGCCTATCCGCTGACCTTTTACATCGCCACCCGGCCGCCCAAAACCCGGAGCCGCCTGCTCTTCCTGTTGGTTATCCCCTTTTGGACAAACGTGGTGGTGCGGGCCTACGCCTGGCTGCTCATCCTCAGTCCCCAGCTTTTTCCGGCCAAGCTGGCCGCTTTTTTCGGCCTCATTCCAGCGGGGTCGCCGCTGTTTCCCGGCTCGCTGGCCACCTTTTTAGGCATGGTCTCCACCTTTCTGCCCTTCGTGGCCCTGCCCCTGTATTCCAGCGTGGAGCGCATGAACTGGGAACTTCTGGAAGCGGCCCGCGACCTCTATGCCAACCGCGTGCAGGTCTTCCTCCAGGCCATTTTGCCGCAGACCAGGCCGGGGCTGACGGTGGGGGTCATCGTCACTTTCATCCCGGCCATGGCTATGTTTGTGGTGACGGATTTGCTGGGCGGCTCCAAATACATGCTCATCGGCAACCTCATCCAGAACCAGTTCGGCCAGGCCCGCGACTGGCCCTTTGGCGCGGCCCTGTGCCTGGCCCTGATGGCCCTGACCATGGTCGGCCTGGCGCTCTACCGCCGCTGGGGCGACCCCCGCGACGATAACGGCTCGCCCGCCGGGGGAGGCCGCCCATGAACGCCAAACGCCCGGTGGTGGCCCTCATCGCCATTGTCAGTTTAATTTTCCTGTACGTGCCCTCCCTGGCCGTGGCCATATTTTCGGTGAATAACGCCAAGTACGGCCTGCTGTGGAAGGGTTTCACCTGGAAGTGGTATACCCAGCTTTTCAGCAACCAGGCTATCCTGGACGCGGCCTTAAACAGCCTGTTCGTGGCGGTGATATCCACCGCCGTGGCCACCGTGCTGGGCACGGCCCTGGCCCTGGGGCTCGACCGCTTCCCCTGGCCGCGGCGCGGGGTCAAGGCCATGGATTTGCTGGTGCACCTGCCGGTGGTCACGCCGGACATCATCCTGGCCGCCGCCCTGGTGCTGACCTTCAGCCTCTTGCGCAAACTGTCCTCAGTGTTTGAAATGGGCATGTTCACCCTGATTTTGGGGCACATCACCTTTCAGATATCCTTCGTCACCCTGGTGGTGCGCAGCCGCCTGGCCGCCCTGGGCCGGGACATTGACGAGGCCGCCCGCGACCTTTACGCCAGCGGCCGCTACCTGTTTTTCCGGGTGACGTTGCCGCTTTTGATGCCCGGCATCATGGCCGGGGCCATGCTGGCCTTCACCCTGTCGCTGGACGATTTCATGATAAGCTTTTTCACCCACGGCCCGGATTCCGTGACCCTGCCGATTTACATCTATTCCTCCGTCCGCCGGGGCATCAGCCCTGAAATTCACGCCCTGTCCACCATGGTGCTCTTGATTACCGTCGTCCTGGTGGTCATCGCCGAACGCCTGAGCCGCTTCCGCCGCGAGGGCTGAGGCCCGCCCGATATGCCATGGCAACATCAAGGCCCGCACCCCGGCGCAGATCCTGTCAAACCGCCGCAAAGCTAGAGCGCTTTTCTTTTTCAAGGTCATATGCGAAAAATGAAAAGCGCCCGGATGTTTGCGTATTTTGCAATTTACCTGCCTTTAGTAAATTGCAAAATGCTCTATTGACAAAAAACCGCAAACAAGATAATCTGATTTTCATATTAACCAGATCATTAATTGCCACGCAGCAATAACAGGAGCTTGGGAACATGGCGGTCATCAAAAAAATCTCGGCGGTGGATGAAGTCTTCCAGCTTCTCCAACGGCGGATTGCTGACGGCGACCTGCCGCTGGGGCACCGCTTCCCGCCCCAGGAAGTCATGGCCGAGCAGTTGGGCGTCAGCCGCTCCACCATTCGGGAGGCCATCAACAAGCTGACCCTCCTGGGCTTTCTGGCGGCCAAGCCCGGCGTGGGCACCACGGTGGTGGGGAACGGCTCCACAGCCCTGAGCTCGGCCTTGAGCAGCCACATTTTCCTCAGTTCCGGGACGGCCCCGCAGCTTATCGAGGCCCGGCTCTACCTGGAAAAAGCGGCCGTGCGCCTGGCCGTGCTCAAGGCTGACGAGGGCGATATCGCGGGGCTGGAAAATATCCTGGCCCGGCAGGCCGCAAGCTGCCGCCAAGGCGACCTGACCCTGTTCTCTGAGTTGGATGCCAGCTTCCACCGCCGGATAGTGGAAAGCAGCAAAAACCCGATGTTGCTGCAATTTCTGGCGCTCATCGCCGACGGCCTGTCGCGCTTCATTATGGAAGTGAACCTGCTGCAAAGCGCGGCGGAAAACGCCCTGCATTTCCACCGGCTGATTTTTAAGCACCTGGCGGCCCGTGACCCCGTCCGCACGGAAAACGTGCTGGTGGAACACCTTCAGGACGTTTCGCACAATATCGAGCGCAACCTTGGCCAAGACCTCGGGCTGAAGGCCATGTTCCGCCAGGAAATTGAATGCGGCCCCCGGCCCGGCCCAGCCCCAAAACGGTGAAGCGGCCCAGCTTTGAAGAACACGGCGCGCGCGCCAGACCCTATGACGACAGACTTGAGAAGAGGATACGCTCATGACCACGATTAAAGAGAGAATACTGGCCGCCGCCCGGGGCGAAATGGTGGACGTTCTGCCCTATGTGCCCCGCATCGACTTATGGTACAACGCCAACAAGCGGGCCGGCACCCTGCCCCCCGAGCACCGTGACCGCGACCTGGCGGGCATCTGCCGGGCCGAGGGCTGGGGTATTCACTCCCTGGTGCCCATCTTCCTGCGCAACGGCCAGCAGCCCCACCGGGGCCTGGGGCTCTACAACCTGCCCGAGCAGCCCTTCACCATGGAATTCGGGCCGGACGTGGACATCGAAACCCAAATCGACGGCGACTTCACCACCACCATTTACCGCACCAGCAAAGGCGAAGTCCGCACCCGCACCATGTATTCCGAGGAAATGCGCGTCTCCGGGGCCTCCATCACCTGGGTGGCGGAGCACGTGCTGAAAACCCCGGCGGATTATGAAGTGGTGGCCCACATCTTTGAAAACCTGGTCATGAAGCCCAATTATGAGCAGTTCCGAGAGTGGGCGGACAACGAAATCGGCGACCACGGCATCGCCGCCGCCTTCGCCTCCCTGGCCTCCTCGCCCGTGCACCACATCCAGAAGGAATTTTTGGACGCGACGGATTTTTACTATCATTACAGCGACCACGCCGATGCCATGGCCCGCCTGGCCGAGGGCGTGAGCCACTATTACGAGCAGGCCTTCAAGCTGATTCTGGAATCTCCCGCCAAAGCCGTGCTCTGGGGCGCGAATTTTGACGACATGATTACCTACCCCAGTTATTTCCAAAAGGAAATTCAGCCCTGGCTGCGCAAAGTCGGCCCGAAATTCCTGGAACGGGGCATGGCCACCATTGCCCACTGCGACGGCGAAAATTTCGGCCTGATGGATTTGCTGCCCGATTCCGGCTTCCAGGTGGCCGAAGCCGTCTGCCCCTGGCCCATGACCAAAGTGAAAATTCAGGAATATTACCAAAAGTGGCACGGGCGGCTGACCATCTTCGGCGGCGTGCCCTCCAACCTCTTGCTGGACGACCTCTGCACCGACGCTGATTTTAACGGCTACCTCGACGGCCTCTTCCGCGACCTCACGCCGGGGGACGGCCTCATTGTGGGCATCGCCGACACCACCCCGCCCCAGGCCAATTGGGATCGCCTGCGCCGCATTGGCGACCGGGTGGCCAAAGAGGGGCGGCTGCCCCTGGCCGGGTCGGCCGTGCTGGTGGACGTCCCCAACACCTCGGCGGGATCGAGCGAGCCCCATACTCCGTCGCCGGGGCTCGCTCCCGCCGGGCCTTTGGCCCAGCTTCGCCAGATGGTGCTCGACGGCGACGACGAAAACATCCAGGCCGAAGTCCTGCGCCTGCTGGAAAGCGGCCAGAAAGCCCACGACATTATGAACCTGGGCCTGGTGGCGGCCATGGACATCATCAGCCCCCAGTTCAAGGCGGGCACCATCTTCATCCCCGAAGTGCTCCTGGCCGCCCGGGCCATGAACCTGGCCACCGAAACCCTGGAGCCCCACCTCAAAAGCGCGGACTCCCTGAGTGAGCAGAAGACCATTGTCCTCGGCACGGTCTTCGGCGACCTCCACGACATCGGCAAAAATATGGTGGCCACCATGCTCAAGGGCGCGGGCTTCAAAGTCATCGACCTGGGCATCAACGTGCCGGAAAAGAACTTCGTGGCGGCCATCAAAGAGCACCGGCCCGACCTCCTGGGCCTCTCGGCCCTCCTCACCACCACCATGCCCGAAATGCCCAAAGTCATGGCCTGCCTCGTGGAAAGCGGGCTGCGTGACCAAGTGCGCGTCATGGTCGGCGGGGCCCCGGTCAACGAAAAATTCGCCCGCGACATCGGCGCCGACGGCTATTCCGGCGACGCCGGCGAAGCCGTGGAGTTGGCCCGCCGTTTGTGCGCCAACTGATGCCCATGAAGACTGAGGAGCAATGCAGCCTGGACTCGGCCAAACCCTCTGGCCATACCCACAGCCACGCCGGAGTAAAGCCCCCTTGGGGCAAAGTGGTTATCGCGCCGGATTCCTTCAAAGGGAGCCTCGCCGCCCCCGCCGTGGCCGAGGCCATGCGGCGGGGGTTTTGCCGGGTGTGGCCCGAGGCTGAGTATTGCCTGTTCCCCATTGCCGACGGCGGCGAGGGCACGGTGGAAGCCCTGGTGAACTTGAGCGGCGGCCGCCTGGTGGAGGAAGACACGCTTGACCCGCTGGGCCGCCCCATCCGGGCCGCCTGGGGCCTGTTGGGCGACGGCCGCACGGCGGTGGTGGAAACGGCGGCTTCCTCCGGCCTGACCCGCCTGACCCCGGAGGAGCGGAACCCGGCCCTGGCCTCGACCTTCGGCCTGGGCCAGATGATTACCCACGCCTTAGCCCGGCCCGAGGTGGAACGCCTTCTGGTGGGCCTGGGCGGCAGCGCCACCAATGACGGCGGCGCGGGTATGCTCACGGCCCTGGGCGCGGAATTCCTGGACGAGGGCGGCCAGGCCATCCCTCCCGGCGGCCTGGGGCTGGAGCGGCTGGAGCGCATCGTCGCCACCGGCCTCAACCCCCGACTGCGGCACGTGCAGGTCGTGGTGGCCAGCGATGTGACCAACCCCCTGTGCGGGCCCGAGGGAGCCAGCGCCGTCTTCGGCCCCCAGAAAGGGGCTGACCCGGCTCTCGTCCGCCGCCTGGACTTGGCCCTGTACCGCTACGCCCAAAAAGCCCTTGAAGCCACTGGCCGCGATATGGCCCAGCACCCCGGAGCCGGAGCCGCCGGAGGACTGGGCGCGGCCTTCCTCTTCTTCACTGAAGCGGATTGCCGCCCCGGCGTACAACTGATTCTGGAGGAAGGCGATTTTCTCACCAAAGCCGCCGGGGCCAGCCTCATCGTCACCGGCGAAGGGCGCAGCGACTGCCAGACGGCCTGGGGCAAAGCCCCGGTGGGCGTGGCCGCCCTGGGCCAAAAGCTCGGCGCGCCCACGGTCATCCTCTCCGGCTCCCTGGGCGAAGGCTGGCAGGAGCTGTATAACCACAACATCGCCGCCCTGATGAGCCTTTCCCCAGGCCCTATGAGCTTAGAAGACTCCATGACCAACACCCCCCGCCTCCTCGAAGAAGCCGCCGAACGCCTAGCCCGTCTGCTTTCCATCCGCTGGTAAAGCACAGCAATTTTTTGCCCCGAAGCGCGGCTTGACATACGTCGCGCTTCGGGGCATTCTTAGAGCTTATTCGTAAATAATTCCAGTTTTTCTAAAAGCAATAATAGCGGCGGCCAAATGCAGTAAAGCTCTATGAGTG
>JAITVE010000289.1 GCA_031285975.1 Candidatus Adiutrix sp.
GGGCAGCGGCGCGGTTAGTTCAAAGGTTTCTATGCGGCGATCATAGGCGTTCAGCACCGCCGCCGCCAAGTCGGCCGGGGCGACTGCGGGCGCATTGGGATTGACCGGGGCGGCAGTCGGCGTCACTTGGTCGCGCCAGACTTTGAGTTCCGGGGCGGAGACCAGCACTTTGGCCTTGGGGAACACCGGGGCCGTGCCCTTCAACAGGCCCCCGATGTGATCCGAATGCCGGTGGGTCAGGAGCACCAGGTCGATGTCGGCAAAGGTCAGGCCCGCTGACCCAAGCCGCCCGGCCAGGACGTTTTGGCCCGGCCCGCTGGCCCCCCAGCCGGTGTCGATGAGAATATTGCCCGCCGGGCCCCGCACCAGAAACACGGTGGTTCCCGAGGGGGCCACGCCGCCGGGCATAAGCGCGGCGCGGGCCTCCGGGCTGAGGGGGCCGCTGAAAATTTCTATTTTCATCTGCCCCCGGTTTTCCAGCAAAGGCAGCACCGTGTACTGCCCCACGGCAAAAGGTTTCACGCTGTCCGCCTCGGCCGCGAAGGCCGCCCCGCCCAGCGGCATAACCAACAAACCGGCGGCCAACAACAAAGTCAGGCTTCTCATGTGCTTCATGGCAAACTCCTTAGTGTTCTCAATTTTCCGAAATTTTCGATAGGATAAATTGTAGAACAAGCGCGCGGCCCTGTCAATCGCCGTCATTCATGCGCCAGGCACCTCATTTGGAAAAGTCACTTTGTCCCACCGCCTTTTGCCCTTCCGCCACTGTCATACTGGCAAAAGCCGGTATGACGGCGGAAGCCGGGTGATTTTTCCAAATGAGGTTGCCCGGGGGCAGGGGAGGGGAGGAGTCAGCGCGAAACGCCCCGAACCAGAATCAGCGTTTCCAGGACATTCAGAAGGGCGATAATAAAGGCGGCGGTGGGCAGCCACAAATCGTGGGGCAGCATGAAGACGGCGGTCAGTAAGGGGATGCGGAACAGGGGCACGGCCCAGAACTCCCGGCGCAGGAAGCCGGCCCAGTCCACCCGGGCCGCTGTTTGGCTCAGGCTGGGGACGCGGCCCTCGGCCAGGGCCAGGCGGGCGGCTTCTCGGCCCAGGCACCGCAGGGCCGAGAAGGGGTGAATGGCCCCCAGATTCAAAAACACGCTGGTGAAAAACGGCTGGGTGAAAAACACGCTCCCCAGGATGGCCGCCAACATATTCGTTGACAGGTGCAGGCTCCCGCCAGGCAGCATCCCCACGGCCTGGAGCATCACCACCCCGCCGTTCACCAGCCAGATTACCCGACCCCTCGCCAGGCCGAAGAGCCCCCACATCAGGGCGGCGGCGGCCAGAGCGGCCGGGCGGGGGTAGCGGCCTTCAGAGAGGCGGGCGGCGGCGGCCTGGCCCAGAGCCCCCATGACGGCGAAGGCGGCCATGCCGAGGCCGTAGCGGTGAGTCAGCGACAGTTCCCGCAGCAGTTCGTGGGGGCCGGGCAACCCCAGCATGAGCCCCCCCGCCGCGAAACCTATCAGGCATATCACATCGCCGAGTTTCATATCGCGCTTATGCCCCCGCTTTGGCTTTCGGTTTCCAGATAATGTAGCGGCCTATATAAAAGAGCAGCAGCAGCGCCGCCCCGGCGGCCCCGCCGAGAAAGACCGTGCCGTAGCTGCCGCTCCAGTTGGCCAGGTAGCCCAGGGCCAGAGCGCCGAAGCCGAAGCCCAGGTCAAAGGCGTTGAAGAACGAGGCCATGGCCTCGGTGCGCCCTGCCGTGGTGACCATGGAAATGGTCAGGGCCTGGAGGCTGGGGAAAATCGCGCCCGTGGCCAGGCCATAGACAATGGAGATGGCAATGATCATGTCCCGGCTGTCGGCCTGGTGCAGCAGGAACATGCAGGCCAGCATCAGCGCCCCGGCGGGGACGATGACGAACTGGTGCCCCAGCCGGTCGTGAATGCGCCCGGCGGTGAAGCGGGCCACGAAGAGGCCGATGGTGGAAAAAACGAAAAAATGCCCCACATAGGGCAAATTCTTTTCCTTGCAGAACAGGGCCAGGAATATGACCACCGAGCTCATCACCACCCCTGACAGGAAAATCAGGAGGGACGGGGCCAGAATCTTGCGGCTCAGGAGCACCGGCTTGGGCCGGGGCGCGCCGGGCGCGGCCGAAGCCAGCGTCAGTTTAGGCAGCAGCGAAACCAGGGCCACCGCGCCCACGTAAAAGCCGCCGGTGGTGACGAATAGGAACAGGTAGCCCCATTCGTCCACCAGCCAAATGCCGAAGAAGGGCCCCAGGGCCAGGGCCAGGGTGGTGCCCAGGCCCAGGTAGCCCATGCCCTCCCCCATGCGGGCCGGGGGGATGATCTGGCTGGCCAGGGAGGTTATCAGGGTCGAGGCCAGGCCGAAGCTGGCCCCGTGGAGGAAGCGGACGGCCATGCCGCCGGGCACGGAGTGGGCCCAGAAATACCACAGCCCGGCCACGGCGCAGCCCAGGAGCCCCACCCGCACCAGGCGCATGGCCGCGAAATGGCAGGCCAGCCGCCCGGCCAGGGTGCGGGTGATGATGGCGGCCACGGTGAAGGCGCTGAAAATGCGGCCGATTTCGGCCTCCGAATGCCCCTGGTTCTCCAGGTACAGGCTCAGGGTGGGCAGCAAAATGTCAAAGCCCATGAATATGAATAAGTTCAGCAGAACGAAGCTTAAAAACGGCAGCGTCCACAGCGGGGCCGCTTTGCCCCGTTCCTCCGCCCCGTCCCGGTAATATTCTTTTTTTTCTTCCATTGTCCCCTCAGAGCCCTGCGACATCAAAAAAATCCCGGCAGGGCCTAAACAAAACGGCCCCCGCCGTCGCCAGGGCCGCCATAATATCTTTTTTACAATAGCACCGCCGCGCCAAATCAGCAAGGATTTATTGCAGACCTGGGGTGCGGCATATTCTATATCTACAGTGAACGGTGTCGCCCGGGCAGAGCTTACAGCAAGTCCAGGAAAAACACCACGGCGGGGGCCATGGCAGTGGTGAGAATGCCCGCGAGGATCATGGCCAGCCCGGCCATAGCCCCCTGCTGCTCCCCTTCTATCAAAGCCGCTGCCGTGCCCTGGCCGTGGGACACCGTGCCGAAGGCCAGGCCCCGGGCCACGGGGTCGCCCACTTTGAAGCGGGTGAGCAGCCAGCCGCCGAAAATCGCGCCCAGGGTGCCGGTGGCCACCACAAAAGCGGCGGCCAGGGGCGGGATGCCGCCGTACATCTCGCTGATTTCCAGGGCAAAGGGCACGGAAATGCCCTTGGTGAGGATGGAAATGTTCACCTCCCTGGGCAGGCCCCCAAAGTGGGCGATCAGCGCGGCAATCACCATGGCCGCCAGGGAACCCAGGGCCACGGTGCCGATGAGGGCCGTGGCCCGGCGTTTCAGCACCGCACGGTAGCGGTAGAGCGGCAGGGCCAGCCCCACAGTGGCGGGGCCGAGCATGAAGGTGATGATATCGCTGGCGGGCTCATAGGCGGAATACGGGATATCCCCAATCAGCAGAACGCCGATGAGCGTGGCTACGCTCAGCCCCACAATGTTCAAAAGCGGGTGATTGTGGTGCCGCATGGACAGCCGCCTGACCAGGTTGTAGACAACGGCGGTCAGCACGATAAAAAAAGCGGTGGTCAAATGCTGCATCAGCGTTTCTCCCCAAGTTTCTGCGTCACCACCCCCACGACATACAGGGGAATGAGCGAACTGACGACAATCGCCAGCAGCAGCACCAGCCCGTAGTCATAGAACACCGCGCCCCAGTTGATGAGGCCCACCCCCACGGTCACGAAGAAAAACGATAGGTGTTTCAGGAAAAACCCGGCGGCTTCAGCGAGGTGCTTTTCCTTGACAATGCCTGTGCAGAGCAAGACGAACAGCACAATGAGCCCCAGCACATTGGCGGGAATGGGAAAATCCGCCCAGGCCACGAAACGGGCGCAGCCGTGATAAACGAGAATCAGCAGGGCGGTTTGCAGTAAAAACCTGACGGATGGCGGCATAGGGAATCCTTTTTTGTGCAACCATAGCACCGCCGCGCCAAATCGGCAAGAAATTATTGCGGGGCCATATCCTCTGCGGCTTCCGCTTGCTCACCGGCTCTTTGTTCTTTGGGAACTGCTGGCTTCACGTTGGGAAAATATGATATAACCATCTGGTTACGTAAACCGAACGAAGATATTTGTAGGCAACAGGGGTGAAAGACATGGAAAATACGCACGTTTGCCCGTGGCAGCGCGGGGCGTGGCTGACGGGTTTTTTGCGGAAACTGGCGCATAACCCGCGCACAATTCTCGCGCCCTATGTGGCCGAAGGTATGAGCGCGGTCGA
>JAITVE010000361.1 GCA_031285975.1 Candidatus Adiutrix sp.
CGCCCCGGTGCTGAACAAGCTGGCCGATGAACTGCGCCGCTTCAAAAACATGGGCTTTTCCGACGCGCAGTTGGCCTTTTACGCCGGGCTCAGCGAAGACCGCCTGCGGGCGGCCCGCCTGGCCCTGGACGTGCGGCCGGTCTACCAGGCTGTGGACGCCTGCGCCGGGCGCGTTCCGGCCCGCAGCCCCTATTATTATTCCACCTACCAGAGCCGCGAGGAGGAAGCCCGGCCGGGCCAGCGCGACCGGGTGGTCATCATCGGCAACGGCCCCAACCGCATCGGCCAGGGCCTGGAGTTCGACTACTGCTGCGTCCACGCGGCCTACGCCCTGCGCGAGTTGGGCTATGACGCGGTGATGATCAATTCCAACCCGGAAACGGTCTCCACCGACTACGACACTTCCAGCCGCCTCTACTTCGAGCCCCTCACCTTTGAAGACGTGATGAACGTCATTGAAATTGAAAAGCCCCTGGGGGTCATCATCCAGTTCGGCGGGCAAACGCCGTTAAACCTTTCGCAGCGGCTGGCCGAGGCCGGGGTGAAAATCCTGGGCACCTCGCCGGAATCCATTGACCAAGCCGAAGACCGGGAGCGCTTCACCGCCGTCATCCGCGAGTTGGGCCTCTCCCAGCCCGAGCACGGCAACGCCCACACCCTGGACGAGGCCAGGGCCATTGCCGGGCGGCTGGGCTACCCGGTGCTGGTGCGCCCCAGCTATGTGCTGGGCGGGCGCAACATGCGCATCATCCACTCAGAGCAGGATCTGGCGGACTATGTGCGCGCCGCCGAAAGCTTTTCCGAAAAGCACCCCCTTTTGATCGACAAGTTTTTGGACGAAGCCCTGGAGCTGGATGTGGACGCGCTCTCCGACGGCTGGGAAACGGTCATCGGCGGCATCATCGAGCAGATTGAGGAAGGCGGCATCCACTCCGGCGACTCGGCCGGGCTCATCCCCCCCAACTCCCTGGGCTCCCACCAGTTGGAGGAAATCCGCCGGGCCACCCGGGCCCTGGCCCGCAGCCTCAAGGTGGTGGGGCTGATGAACATCCAGTTCGCGGTCAAGGGCCGCACGGTCTACGTGCTGGAAGTGAACCCCCGGGCCTCCCGCACCGCGCCCTTCGTCAGCAAGGCCACGGGCCTGCCGCTCCCGGCCCTGGCCACCAAGGTGCTCATGGGCAGCCGCCTGGCCGACCTGGGCGTGAAGGAAGTGGAGCCGCCCTGCGTGGCGGTGAAGGAATCGGTTTTCTCCTTCGACCGCTTTCCGGGGGTTGACCCCATTTTGGGGCCTGAAATGCGCTCCACCGGCGAAGTCATGGGCCTTGACCCCAGCTACGGCCTGGCCATCGGCAAAGCCTTCCTGGCCGCCGGGACGAGCCTCCCCACCTCGGGCCGGGTCTTCCTCAGCGTGCGCGACGACGACAAGCCCCTGGCCGCCCGGGTGGCCCGCCAACTGGCCGACCTGGGCTTCACCCTGATGGCCACCCCCGGCACGGCCTCCTTCCTGCGCGGGAGCGGCCTGACCGTGGAGAACGTCAACAAAGTCTCCGCCGGGCGGCCCAACGCCCTGGATCACCTGAAAAATTCTCACCTGCAACTGGTCATCAACACCACCATGGGCCGCCAGACCGTGCTGGATTCCGAGAGCATCCGCCGCACGGCCATCCTCTGCAAGGTGCCCATCATCACCACCATGGCCGGGGCGGCGGCCGCCGCCGAAGCCATCGCCGAGTTGAAGCAGGGCGGCGTGACCGTGCGGAGTTTGCAGGATTATTACAAAGGCTAATTTGCAGCCGACACAAAAAAGCGGGCCGCTGATACATCTCAGCGGCCCGCTTCTTTTATTGTTTCGGTATCCACACTTTCGGCTTTTGGCCTCGAAGCCGCCGAGAAAACCGTTTCAAGGCCGCACGTATATACCAAATTCCATACACCGTTTTTCGCCAAACCCCTCTGATAGGCGCGTTGACGCGAAACCAGCCGCGCATCTTCAGCATGTCGTTGGCCTGGCAGATGAAAATGGGGCCATCCAGGGACAGGTCAATGACCTTCAGGCCATTATCGGTCTGGATGAAATTGCCGGGCTGAACATCGTTGGAAGCCAGGCCCCAATCGTGGAGGTCGGCCAGCGTATTGCCTATTGCGCACAGCCAGGGCTTAAAATCGCGCTCCAGGTCGTCCACAGTTTTGCCTTCCACGTATTCCTCGGCTATAAAAGAACTGCCCTCCACATATTCGGCAATGAGCCAGGCTTCCCGGCAGGAAGCGCCCTCTATTTTCTCGGCCACCAAATACACGTCCTGCACCAGCGGGCAGCCCCGGTCAATGGCCCGGCGGGTAAGTTGTATCAGGCGTGAATAGGGTGTGCCGACCAGTCGGCTCCACAAACGCTTTTCAAAGCGGGAATCGGTTTCCCAGTCATGTTTGATGACGAGGCGGCGGCCGTCCAGCTCAAGCCGATGCACCAGCCGATAGGCGGAATTGGTGAAGAGCCGGGTGCTCTGGAGCCGCCCGGCTTTGAAATCTTCCAACAGTTGCGGGTAATCAGCGCCGTCGTTCTTCCACAAGAGCCGCCAGCCGTCCCGCTGGGCCGCCAGGAGTTTCGGGCCCAGGCCCGCGCCGCCCGCCTTTGGGAAAAGGAAACTTTTCGGCCTCGGCAGAGGCCGCCCACACAGCTGCCGCCAAAAACGCCGAACAGCGTCTCTGAGAGAAAGGAGTACATACGCGATTTTCCGCAGTGGGCTGCGAATGGGCATTTTGATATCAAAGCATTGCCGCATCCTGATAATATCGTTGACCTGGCAGCGCAACACAGAGCGGTCGATACTGATATCAATGACCACCAGCCCCTGGTCGGTCAGGATGAAATTCCCGGGGAGCACGTCATTGGAAGCCAGGCCCCCGTCGTGAAGATTGGCCAGGGTTTCCCCCATAGCCTGCGGCCAGGAAGGGCCGTCGCCGCTCATCTGCGACAGCGGCGTACCTTCCACATACTGGGCGAGAACATAGCTTTCCCGGTCATAGCGGCCGTCTTTTTTTTCCGCCACCAGGTAAATGTCCTGCACCACATGGCAGCCGCGATTGACGGCCCGGTTGACCAGCCGAATCATGCGCTCGTAAAATGACCCATAGAGGAAAAAATTCCGCACGACATTTATCAAGCGGCGTTCG
>JAITVE010000021.1 GCA_031285975.1 Candidatus Adiutrix sp.
CCTGGTGCTGGCCACCCCGACCGCGATTATGGCCGGTATCGGCAACGCGGCCAGATACGGCATTTTAATCAGCCAGGGCGACGCCCTGGAACGACTGGCCAAAGTTTCCCGCATCGCCTTTGACAAGACGGGCACCCTGACCATTGGCAAACCCGCCGTCGTGCTGGTGACAAGCTGCCAGCCATCCGTAAGCGCCAAGGACGTTCTGGAAAACGCGGCCAGCGCGGAACTCCGTTCGGAACACCCGCTCGGAAAAGCCATTGCGGCCCATTACAAGCGGGAATACCAACAGAATCCCGCCCAGCCGGATGATTTCAGGCTGCTTGCCGGACGCGGCGTTTTCGCCAGTGTCAACGGTCAGGCCATAGACGCCGGCAATGAAGCCTTGTTGTCAGAGCGGGGATTTTCCGTGCCGGAGCACTTCAGTGCGGAAATCGCCGATACAAAAAACTCCGGCGCTCTGGTCATGTATATTATGAACAGCCAAGCGGTATTGGGATATATAGCGCTTTCCGATACCCTGCGCCCGGATGCCGCCGCCGTCGTCAAGTCCATTGAAAAAACGGGAACAAAGACGCTTCTGCTGACGGGCGATTCACCGCAGGCGGCAGAGCATAGAGCAAACATGGCGGGGATTGCCGATGTTCAGGCCGCCTGTCTGCCGGAAGATAAACTGGCCGCCATACGGCGCTATCAGGCAGAGGGGGAGCCTGTCTGCATGGTCGGCGACGGCATCAACGACGCGCCCGCCTTGAAAGCGGCCCAGGTCGGCATTGCTATGGGCGGCATTGGCAGCGACATAGCCGTGGAAGCCGCCGACATTGTTCTGGTGGGTGACGATATCAAAGAAATCCCCCATTTGCTGTCACTGGCCAAACGCGTTATGGGCACGATAAAACTCAACCTGACGGCGGCCATGCTGTTAAACTTCGCCGCCATCGCGCTGGCCATAACGGGTATTTTGAACCCTGTTTCGGGCGCTTTGGTGCATAACGCCGGTTCGGTCGCGGTCATCATCAATTCATATTTGCTTTTGCGGTGGAGAGCGAAAGTATCGCCCGCACGTTAGTTTTCCACCCGGCCTGAAAATGACCCGCCGTCTTTTGGCGGCGGGGGGGCATTTTTTTTAAAAATATTATTGTAATTGAGAATCAATTATGATAACTTTGCAAATCAGTCAAGTTGGCGGAATAATAAAGCTGAAAATCAAGGAGGCCAGGCTATGCGTGCGGCTTTAGTCGGCGGAATGAACCGTCTGCGGCAGGACTATATTGATACGGCCAGACACCTGAAAGTCAGCCTCAAGGTCTTCAATGGGCAGGAGAGCGGCATCAGGAACCAGCTTGGCAATCTGGACGTAATAATATTGTTTACCGACAAAGTGTCCCACGCGGCCCGCGCAACGGCTGTAAAACACGCCAAAAGCAAGCATATTCCCCTGCGGATGCTTCACTCTTCGGGTGTTACTACCCTGCGTAAGTGTATCGAAGATTGTCTGGCCTGTCGGCGCAGATTATCATGCCCTTTTTCACATCAATGACTGTTTAAGGAGGAATCTATGTACGGATGGAGAATCGCCATGTTTGGCCTGGGAGTTTTGGTCGGGGCCGTAGGCGCCGCCGCCTTTTCCGGCCGCCCTTCCAGAATGAAAGACGGAGCCAGCACGGTTTTAAGCCACGGTCTGGCGGCTAAACGCAAAGTCCAAACCATTATGGAAACGGCCAGGGAAAATATTGACGACCTGGTGGCCGAAGCCGACCAGAAAATTCAGGATCGTCAAAACACGCCCGCCGCCGAATAAGCGGCTATCCGGCCCGCTCAGTGTGGGGCGGGCCGGTCACAGCGGAATCATCCCGACCACAAACGGAACCGGTCATCACTCATGGACGGACTTGTCGTTACCGATATTCGCGGCAGACTGCGTTTCAGGTTGCCCCCCAGGGCTTTGGATGCGGCTGATTTTGAGCGCTTGAACCGGCTTCTGGGCTCCAGGCGCGAAGTCGAATATTGCCGTTTTAATCCGCTGACCAACGGCTTTTTAGTTGTATATGCTTATTCCCCCGCCGCGCGGAAAAACATTGTCGGCCTTCTGGCCGCTTTTCAGCCCCAGGGAAGCGGGGAGGGGTATATTGAAGCGGCGGCCAATGAAGAGGCCCTGCCCCCCAACCCCATCTGGCAACACCTGGCCCAAAAAGTTTTGCCGCTGCCGGTTCGGGCGGTCATAAGCTCGTTCAAGGCTGTTCCCCATGTGCTGTCCGGTCTGGCCTCGCTCTTCCGGGGGCGGCTGAACGTGGAGGTTCTGGATGCTGCGGCCCTGGCGGTCTGCTTTCTCAGGCGCGATTTCCGGGCCGCCGGAACCCTGCTGTTCTTTTTCGCCCTCAGTCATTTTTTGGAAATGTGGACAAAACAGCGTTCCAGGGCCGGGCTGTACCGCAGCTTGGCCGGTCAGGCGGAAAAGGTCTGGGTTCTGAACAAAGACGGTGCGGAATTATTAGTTGAGGAATCGGAACTCAAGGAAGGGAATCTGGTCGTCGTCAGGAGCGGCGGCCTGATCCCGGTGGACGGCATTGTCGAGCGGGGCGAGGCTATGGTCAACCAGGCTTCCATGACCGGCGAACCCCTGGCCGTGCGCCGGGTGTCCGGCGGGGCGGTCTTCGCC
Organism: Candidatus Adiutrix sp.; assembly: GCA_031285975.1. Classification (GTDB taxonomy): domain Bacteria; phylum Desulfobacterota; class Desulfarculia; order Adiutricales; family Adiutricaceae; genus Adiutrix. The sequence continues at coordinate 2,660 of JAITVE010000021.1, forward strand.
GGTACTTCGGTAGAGGAAGGGGAACTGGTCATTAGGGCCAGCCGGGTGGGCGGCGAAACCAGGGTCAATTCCATCATCCGCTACATTGAGGAATCCGAAGCCTCCAAAGCCGGTATTCAGGGGCGGGCCGAAAGGCTGGCCGATTCCATCGTGCCTTTCAGTTTCATCTTAAGCGCCCTGGTCTATCTGCTCACCCGCGATCCGCTGAAGGCGGGTAATGTCTTATTGGTGGATTATTCCTGTGCTATTCGCCTGTCTACGCCGCTGGCCGTGCTGTCGGCCATGCGGGAGGGCAATGAAAACGGCCTCATGATCAAGGGGGGCCGCTACCTGGAAGAAATAGCCGCCGCCGACGCCATTGTCTTCGATAAGACCGGCACCCTGACCCGCGCCAGGCCCAGGGTTGCGGCGGTCATCCCCTTCGGGGGATTTGACCGGCGGGAAGCCTTGCGTCTGGCCGCCTGCCTGGAAGAACACTTCCCGCACCCGGTGGGGCGGGCGGTGGTCAATCAGGCCAGGAAAGAGCATTTGAACCATGAAGAGGAACACGCCAGGGTCGATTACGTGGTGGCCCACGGCATTTCCTCGACTTGGCGCGAACGCAAGGTCGTTCTTGGAAGCCGCCACTTTGTGCTGCAGGACGAAGGCGTCAGCCTGAGCGAAGCGGAAGGCGAAGCGGCTGAAGCTGAGGCCGCCAAAGGCCGGAGCATTCTGTATATGGCCGTGGGCGGCAGGCTGGCGGCGCTGATAGCCATTGAAGACCAGTTGCGTCCCCAGGTTCGGGAAACGCTGGCGAACCTGAAAAACTCCGGCCTAGACCGGACAATCATGCTGACCGGCGATATCGAAAGCACAGCCGCCGCCTTGGCCCGCGAAGCCGGTTTTCAGGAATACCGCTCCCAGATGCTGCCCGACCAGAAGGCCGCCTTTGTGGAAAATCTGGTGAACTGCGGCCGCAGGGTGATAATGGTCGGCGACGGCCTGAATGATTCGGCAGCCCTGTCCCGCGCCCATGTGGGCATCTCCATGAGCGACAGTTCGGCCCTGGCCAGGGATGTGGCCAACGTGTTGCTGCTGGGCGGCCGCCTTGAGTGCCTACACACGGCCAGAACCCTCTCAACGCGGGTTATGCGCCGGATCAGAAGCAACTTCCGGCTGATCGTTTCGCTGAATACCGTATTTTTGGGATTGGGGCTGCTCGGCCTGGCCGGGCCGGGCCTTACCGCGCTTCTGCATAACGCCGTCACCGCCTGGGTGGCGTATCGCGGCACCAGACCGTATCTGGCCTTACCGGGCGGAAAAAAATCAGTGGAGTCGAAAAAATGATAACGAGCTTTAGTCCCGGCAGAATCAGGATTCGCCACGCCAGCTTGAAAGACCCTGAAACCGCTTCCGGCATTGCGGCCGGACTGAACAGCCACCCCGGCGTGAAGCTGGT
>JAITVE010000310.1 GCA_031285975.1 Candidatus Adiutrix sp.
TGGTGGCCAATGTGGCCGCGCCTTTGGCCGATACCGCCTTTCTGGCCGGGGTGCACAATTTCGGCGATGCCTGGCTGGGAGCGGCGGCCTACACCATTCAGATATATTTCGATTTTTCCGCCTATTCCGACATGGCTATCGGCCTGGCGGCCATGGCCGGGTTCCGTTTCGAGGAAAATTTTCGCCGCCCCTATTCGGCTTCCAGCATCCGCGATTTCTGGCGGCGCTGGCACATTTCCCTGTCGAGTTGGCTGCGGGATTACCTGTACATCCCTCTCGGCGGCAGCCGCAAGGGGGAAGGACGCACGCTCCTGAATCTGCTGATAGTGTTTTTTCTGTGCGGCCTCTGGCACGGGGCTGAATTTACCTTTATCATCTGGGGGCTATGGCACGGCCTTTTCCTGATGCTTGAACGGCTGTGGCTCGGGCGGCGGCTGGCGGCCCTGCCGGTTCTGTGCGGCCGGGTCTATACCATGCTGGTGGTCATGGTCGGTTGGGTCTTTTTCCGGGCCGCTGATCTGGACGAAGCCTGGAATTATCTGGCCATCATGTTCAACCACAGCGCCGGGAACGGAGTGCCCCTGGCGGCTTACCGGCTAGCCCTGATAGGGCTGGCGGCCGGAATCGTGATTTGCCTGTGGCCAGACCGCTTGCTCCCTTGGCCGGACAGCCGCAGCCCGGAGAATTTTTCAGGATCGGCCATGCTTGTTCAGGGGCTCCTGTTTTTCCCGTCCCTGACGGTTTTGGTCAGCGGCTTGCGCAACCCCTTCATCTACTTCAATTTCTGAGTTTTTATGAAAAAGATCGTCAGCATATTTTTTGTGATATTTTTCGCGGTTCAGGGGCTGATGTTTTTCCGGCCGCCCGAAGATGTCCTGCCATATGAAAACAGGAACGCCCGCAAATTTCCGTCGTCACTGCGCTTGACAGCCCATGGCATAAAGGATTTTTTTAGCGCGGCGGACGGCGCTTTTAATGACCGGATGCTGGCCCGCAAGCTGATGGTCACCGCTTATGGATATCTGGGACGCTTGACCGGCGATATTGGCAGCCTTGATTTCGCGTTCAGAGGTCAGGATGACTGGCTGTTTTTAGGCAACACGCACAATAACTGCATTGAAAAATTGCTGGGTACGCCATCCTCCTCAACCCGCCGAACATCCGAGATGCACATCCAATCCATCATGGAAGGCGCCGAACACTTGATGGGGTTGGAGATAATGGTGATGCCCGCTCCCAACAAAAGCGCGGTGTATCCTGATAAACTGCCCAGATTTATGAAACCCACAGCCGAGCGTTATGCGGATGAATACATCGCGCGACTGCGGGCGGTCGGGCTGACCATCGCCGATCCCCGCGAGGCTTTGAAAGCGGCTGGGCGGGAACAATTGCTGTATTACCGCAGCGACACGCATTGGAATTTGGCGGGCGCGGCCGTGGCTTTCGAACACTTGCTGGCCCAAATCAATGCGCTGAACAAATACGGTCGCCTGGCTACGCCCGCGTTTTCGCTCCTTACTCAGCCTCCGTTCAATGGCGACCTGGTGAAAATAGGCAACTTCATTCAGTACCAGGCCCGTCCCGGTGACAATTTTCAACTGGCATGGACGGACGAAACGCCGAAATTAACTGTGACGGACAAAGACAGCCAAATGATCTCCCAGGGCGGTGACGCTTTTTTCATGCGCGGCGACAAAATGGTCACTGTGGTGAACCCGGCGGCTGCTTCTAATTTAACGGTCTGGTTTTACCACGATTCCTTCGGCGTGGCCCTGGCACCGTTTTTTCATGCGGTGTTCGCCAAAACAGTGCACATGGAACGGTCATGTTTTGGAACAATGCTGCCTCCGGGTGAGCCGCCTGATCTCGTTGTGCTGGAAATAGTAGAGCGTATTTTCTAATCGCGGCGGCTTCGGCCCGCGAGCCCGGCTGTTCCTTGATTGACTATCTTCAAAAATGTCACTATGATTGGGCAGTAATTGGAGTTTGGGAGGTTTGCCTATGTGCGCCATGAACTGGTCTGAACTGCTGTCGCCCCTTCGGGAGCGGGCCAGCCGGCGTCCCAAAATGGCCGACGACCACCGCAGCGCCTTTGATATGGATTATGACCGGGTGGTCTATTCCTCGTCGCTCAGGCGGCTTCAGGACAAGGCCCAGGTTTTCCCTTTGCAGGAGAACGACTTCACCCGCACCCGGCTGACCCACTCCCTGGAAACTTCGGCCATCGGCCGCTCCCTGGGCGTTAAGGTCGGCCGCTGGATTTGCCGCCGGGAGCCCGGCCTCTTTCCCGAAGAATACATACACCAGCTTTCCACGCTCCTCCAGGTGGCCGGGCTGGTGCACGATTTGGGCAACCCGCCCTTTGGGCATTACGGCGAAGAGCTTATCAAGGCCTGGTTCCGTGACCCGCAGAACCCCTCTGCCGGGCAACTCAGCGAAGACGAGCGGCTGGACTTCGCCCGTTATGACGGCAACGCCCAGACCATCCGCATCCTCACGCGCCTGCAATTCTTGAAAGACCGGCACGGGCTCAACTTCTGCTTCGGCAGTTTGGGCACCCTGCTGAAATACCCCTGGCCCGCCTCCGACCCCAGGGCCGGGGCGGGCAAATTCGGCTATTTCATCTCGGAACGGGACGTGGTCAGCCGCGTCATCGCGGAGACCGGCCTGACGGGCCGCCACCCGGTCACCTATCTGCTGGAAGCTGCCGACGACCTGGCCTATCTCTTCGCCGACCTGGAAGACGCGGTGAAAAAAGGCCACCTGCCCTGGCCGCGCGTGTATAAAGAATTGATCGGCGACGACGCGCTCTGGGCCCACTTTCCCGAGTCCCGCGAGTCCCTGGAGCGGGACGTGCGGCAGTTGGAATCAAGTTCCGTGCCGCCGGAGGAGATTGACCTCATCTCCGCCCGCTATTTCAAGCTCTGCGGCCAGGTGATGGGCATCAACGCGGTCTGCGGCGAGTTCGCGGACAATTACGAGCGCATCATGAACGGCACGTATGACCGCACCTTGCTGAAAGCCGAAACCGTCGCGCCCTTCATCAAAAAAGTGCGGGCCGTGTGCGTGGAATACGCCTACTCAAACGACGAGGTGTTGTCCCTGGAACTGGTGGCCAAGAGCGTCCTCACCACCTTGCTGGATCGCTTCATCCCCGCCGTGCTCTCCGACGAGGCCGGGGATGCGCGTGCGGAAAGCGGCAAGCTCTACCGCCTCATCTCCCGCAATTTTGAATACATTCAAAAGCTGGACGAAAACAGCGCGTATCAGAAAGACCGCCGCCTCTCGCCCTACCAGCGGGTGCAATTGGGCATTGATTTTATTTCCGGTATGACGGACTCTTACGCGCTGAAATTGCACAAACGCTTGCTGGGCCTGGAGCTGCCGGAACACCGCTAAAGCGGGGACGTATTGAATACAGAGGTGGAGCCTTGCAACACATCGCCTGGATAATCGCGCTCGGCAACCTTTTGGGCTTTCTGGCTCAGGCGGGCGGCATGGTGTTCAACTATTTTCACGCGCCGCCCAATGTGCCGTTATGGGTTTTCTGGGTCAATCTCCTGGCTGTGGCCGTCTTTTTAAGCCAGCGGTCATATGCCCGGATGATGGCCCGAGAGTGGGCGGAAGAAGACGACGGCAACTTCGAGCCGGAAGTCGTCACCATTTTTTATTTTTGGACAGAGTGGATGGAACGGCCCCTGTTCCCCTGGCTCCTGATTCTCTGCAATGTGTTTTTCGTGGGACTGATGGCTGTGTCGCTGGCGGAACATGCGGATTATTTGGGGCAAATGTCTCGTCTGAGCCAGGATATCAGCTTCGACCCAACCTCCAAAATAATACTGAGCCTGAGTATGTATAAGGGCGGTCTGGCAGTTGCCAATATCCTGTTCACCGCTTTGGCCGCTTTCGGCTTCCGGCGGTCGGCTTGGGTTTTGGGGCCGCTGGCCCTGGTTGCTGCAGGCCTGTGGGTGATGAATTATCCCGCTGGGCAGGAGCAGGCCCTGGCCGAGCAGGTTGCGGCCGAATGGCCCGTCTTCGAAACCATAACCCTGACCGGCGGCCTGACAATGGCGGTGACCCCGCCGCCGGGTTATGTGCGAATAGAGGTTGACAACCCTGCCGTGGAGGCGTATTTAAAACGATTCCTGACGCATAACGACGGCTCCAGGGACTTTCTGGTGGCTGTGTTTGTTGAAAACGGCCAACGTTATGAGGAAATTAAGAAAAACCTGGTCAAGCCGGTATGTGATTATAATTGCGAATCCGGCTTGGCCTGGGTCTATCAGAGCGTCGGCAGGTCGTCGGGAAGAATAATTGGGTTGCCCTATATACTCAAGCATTCTGGGCGGGATTTTTTACGGCTGGGGGATCTCGGCCCCGTGGCTTCTGATTTGTATGTGGATGGACAGGTGATGGTTTCGGGCCGGATATTGCGCACGAGAGCCGTGTATGGTTTTAAAGGCGCTCTGCAGGAAGAGCAAACCCAACACGGCCTTGACCACAGCCGTCAATGGTTGGAAGCTTTGGCCGAAGCTAACCCTTCCACTGCCGTGGAGGTAACTCCGTGATGATGGCCGTCAATGTGGGGCTTGGTCGTTCGATAAGAAGCGTTTATTCTATGATTGCGGTAACGGGTTTGGCGGTAAAATCACACTCTTCTGGAAATGGATTCCTGCCTCCGCAGGAATGACGGCTGGGGAGGGAGCAACGGGGGCTGCAACACGGCGCGAAGAGAAAGGCATGGGCCCCGGCCTTCGCCGGGGAGACGTTAGGAAAAATATGAAAGACGCGTTTAAACATCAAACTGCTGTTGACCCCGCCGAATTGGCCGAGTTTCTTGACGCTTTGGCCGAGGGGGTGCGCTCGGGGCGGCTGCCGGTGAGCGAGGGGG
>JAITVE010000056.1 GCA_031285975.1 Candidatus Adiutrix sp.
AACATTATTCCGCTGAACATTTAAGCGTTGCGGGGCTTGGCCCCGCAATGCGGAAAAACACGTAAACCACGTTGCCGCCAAATACATTCGGATTTGGCGGCAACGTGTTGACAGGCCTAAAAATCTTGTGGTATAAAAGACAGCATAGATATTTACGGTCGCGGTGAAAACCGGGGCCCTGTTGACGAATCAACGGCGTTGGCCCCGGCCGCGCCCGGTATAGAGATATTTAAGGAGAACAGATGAGAGACTCCCAAGGGGCCCGCGCCCGGCTGAGCAACCTTCTCGTCCTTCCATTGCTGATAATGGGTTTTGTTCTGGCTGGCTGCGCGTCTTCCAAGTCAGCGGCCCCAGCGCCCGCTCCCCCGACGGCGGTCGCGCCGGAAGAATTGCAAAAACCTTCCCCCAACAATATTTTGAAGACGGCCTTTTCCCAGGTCGGCACCCCCTACCGTTACGGCGGCGCGTCCCCGACCACCGGCTTTGATTGCAGCGGCTTTGTCAAATGGGTGTATGGGCAGTACGACATCCGGCTGCCCCGCTCCAGCGGCGACATGATCACTGCCGGTCAGGTGGTGGATCGCCGGGAGTTGAAGCCGGGCGACCTGGTTTTTTTCGGCCGCCGCAAACGCATCACCCACGTGGGCATTTACACCGGCGACGACAAATTCATCCACAGCCCCCGCACCGGGAAAAGCATTGAGGAAAGCCCGCTGGCCGCCAGGGCTCGCGGCGAATATTTCGTCGGGGCCCGCCGCATTCTGCCCCAGGTGGATGTGGATGCGATTGACGATGAGTTGAAGCAGATGTGGATAGCCCAGGCCGGACAGCCTGAGGACGCGCCCGCCGCGCTCACCCCGGCGGGGCCCTCCGCCGCCATCGCGCTGACCCAGTGGATGGGCCTGGTTCCGCCGCCGCCGCCCGCTTCGGGCGCGGCTGAAGCCGGTTCCCCCGCCACTCTCGCGCACGTGATGCAGACTGCCGTCATCCCCACACTGCAAACTGCCGCCATCGCGCCCGCCGCCCCGGCGGATGTTCAAACCGCTGAAGCGCAACCCGCTGTAGCCGCTGCCCCGGCCCAAACGGCCGCCAAAGCGGCCACCGCGAAAAAGCACCGGGTGGCCTCCGGCGACACCCTCTATGGGGTGGCCCGGAAGTATAAAGTGAGCGGCGCGGCTCTGGTCAAGGCGAATAAAATGTCCAGCGAGAAGGCGGTATTGCGGATTGGGCAGATGTTGATCATCCCGGCCCAGGCGAGCGCGCCGACTCCAGTTCAGGTCGCCAATAAACCGGCTCCGGCTCAAGCCACGGTTCCGGCTGAAAAACAGCCGTCTGCTGGCCAGGCGCAGACCGCCCCGTCCGCGTCGGCGGAACAGGCGCAGGTTGCGGATAATGCCGCCCAGAAGCCCGCTCCCAAAACCGCCCCGGCCACCGCGCAAAAGAGCCGCCAGCACAAAGTGGCTTCCGGCGATACCCTGTACGATTTGGCCCGGAAATACGGCACCAGCACCGAGGCCCTGGCCAAAGCCAACAAGCTGGATACCAGCAAGAAGAATCTGCTCAAACTGGGGCAGGTTCTCATCGTGCCGCTCTGATTGTAGCGCTCTGAATCACGGAAAATTTTTGCTCCGCCGCCCAGAGATGGAGTCCCATAACAGGCAACGCCCTCACATGCCAAGCATGTGAGGGCGTTGCCGCAGGAATAACGGGCAGGGAGGGTGTTCAATCTATATTCGGCCCTATGCGCTATATTTTTGGGCTTGCCGCTGATTTTTCATTGATTTGGCCAATAAAACAAGGCCGGTCAGCCCCCAAGCGCCTTCCAGATAGCGTCCACCTGGCGGGCAGTGTCCTCCCGGGAGCCGCTGTTGTTGATGACGTAGGAGGATCCCATCACTTTGGGCGGGGCGGGCCATTGGGCGGCCAGGATGTTTTCCGCTGCGACGCGGTCAAGCTCGGGGTTGCGGGCCAAAAGGCGGGTGAGCTGCGTTTCGGGGTCGGCGAAGACGAGGACAATGGGGGAGAAAAAGCGTTCCAGCCCGCCTTCAAAGAGGAGCGGCAGGCTGACGACCACTGCGGCTTTGCCGTCCATCGCCGCTAAATCTTCACCCATCAACTCCCAGGCGCGGGGGTGGATGATGGCCTCAAGCTTCTGTTTCAACTCCGGGTCGCTGAAAATGGCCCGGCTGATTTTGGGGCGGTCGAGGTCGCCGTCGGCTTTGAGGATGCCGGGGCCGAAGAGGGCCACGGTCTCGTCAAAGCCGGGGCTGCCGGGGGCCACGGCCCGGCGGGCCAGGATGTCGAAATCAATGTGCCCGGCTCCGCGCGCCACCAGCATCTCGGCCACTGTGGATTTGCCCGAGGCAATGCCGCCGGTCAGGGCCAGGCGCAGGCGGCCCGGCGCGGAAACGAGGCGGTCGGTGATGTCGGGCCGCTGGGTCACCCAGGCGACCGGTTCGGCCACCAGGCGGCCCAGTTCCAGTTTGCGGGCAAAGCCGCTCAGGCTGAGGTTTTCGTCGGGCTCGTCTTCCGCTTCCGTGACTATTTCCAGCAGTACGGGCGGCGTTTCAATGACTTCCTCGGCCCCGGCGCTGAACAGTTCCTTCGGCGGCCGGAAGCCCCAGGCCGCGCCCACCGCGTACATACCGGCGGCCACGGCGGTTTCCATGTCCACATTGCTGTCGCCGAGGTAGAGGCACTCAGCCGGGGCCACGCCCAGACGCTCGGCAATTTCCAGAGCCCCGGCGGGGTGCGGCTTGGGGGGCACCTCGGGGCGCAGGCCGAAAATTTCCTGGAAAACGCCGGGGAAATAATGCTCCACCACGCTCAATGTGTTGGGGTGGGCCTTGTTGGAGAGCACGGCCAGCTTCAGGCCCAGGGCCGCGAGTTCCCTCAGGGTTTCAGCGACACCGGGGTAAGGCGTGGTTTTGGCCGCCTGGTTGGCGCGGTAGCGTTCCACAAATTTGGTGAAAATGGGCCGCACGTGGGCCGGGATGCGCAGACCCTCCGGCAGGGCCCGCACCACCAGGGTTTCCAGGCCGTTGCCGACCATGAAGCGGTAGGCGTCGTTGGCGTGTACGGGCAGGCCCTCGTCCCGCAGCACGCTGTTGAGGCTGTCGGCTATATCCTCCAGGGTGTCCAGGAGGGTGCCGTCCAGGTCGAAGATAACCGCTTTGAAGCGTTGCGTCATGGTTAAAACCCGTGCTTGGCCAGAAATTCCAGGCTCAGTCCTTCGCGCGGGGCGGGCTGGCCCGCGCCCCCGGTCATGAGCCGATGGAGGTATTTGGCGATGAGGTCGGTCTCCAGGTTCACCGGGTCGCCGGGTCGCAAAAGGCCCAGGGTGGTGACTTCCGAGGTGTGGGGAATGAGGTTGACGGTGAAGGCGTTCTCCCGCACCTCGTTGACCGTCAGGCTCACGCCGTCTATGCAGATGGAGCCCTTGGGGGCGACAAAAGGCATCAGTTCCGGCTCCGCGCCAAAGGTGTAGACCAGGCTGGCCCCGGCGCGGGTAACGGACTGCACCGTGCCCAGGCCGTCCACGTGGCCGCTCACTAGGTGGCCGCCCAGGCGGCCGCCCAGGGCCAGGGCCCGTTCCAGGTTGACTTTTGTGGCCGCGCCCAAGGTGGAGCGGCGCAGGGTTTCGGCTGAGGCGTGGGCCGTGAAGCCCCGCGCCCCCACGGCGGCGGTGACCGTCAGGCACACGCCGGAGACGGCGATGCTCTCCCCCAATTCCAGCGGTGCGCCCCAGTCAAAGCCGGGCACAACAGTCAGTTCCACCTCCGCCCCCTTGGGCGTGCGGCGGCTGATTTCCCCCATTCCCAATGTCAAACCTGTAAACAATGACGTATCCTTTATTTCTGCACATGACTACCCCATCCCGAGCCGTCATTCCGGCGAAAGCCGGAATCCATTTCCAGTGAAGCAGCTATTTGCCGACAACGTACTTCTCTGGAAATGGATTCCTGCCTCCGCAGGAATGACGAGGCGGAGGGAGCGTCTTCGGGGCGATTACGAAAAGATGCCGCGCCCCGCTCTTTATTTCTGAAACAGCCGCTCCAAATCAGCCGCCCCGCCGAAGGCCCCCTGGGGGCGCATGACGATGTGGATGTCCGGCCCTTTGCGGCCCAGCTTGAGAATCTCGGCTTCGGGAGCGTCGGCCAGTTCGGGACGGCCCAGGCCGCCGATGACCCCCGGCGCTTTGACTCCGCCGATAAATTTGGGGGCCAGGAAGAGGTGGGCCAAATCCACCACCGGCTCGTCCACCAGGGCCGAGGCGGCCAAAGTCGCGCCAGGCTCGATGAGGACGCTCTGAAGGCCTTCCCGCCCCAACTCTTCCATGACCCCGCGGATGGAAATCAGCCCGGCGGGCGTGGTGGGGGCCACCAGCACTTTATGGCCCAGGCCGGTGATTTTGGCCATTTTGGCCTCCGCCGCCCCCTGGGCGCAGACAACCACTGTGGGGCCGCCCAGGGCCGGGTCGAAAATTTTCCGCTTGAGGGGCAGCTTCAGGCTGGGGTCGAGCACCACCCGCCAGGGCTGGCGGTGCATTTTGCGGCGGCCCCAGGGCCGGGCCGAGAGTTCCGGGTCGTCCTTTTCGGCAGTGTTGCGACCGACGAGCACCGCGTCCACCCCGGCCCGGATGTGGTGCCCGAAATTGCGGGCCGCCTTGGAGCTTATCCACTGAGACTGGCCCGTGCTCGTGGCGGTTTTGCCGTCCAGCGAGGCGGCGGTTTTGAGGATGACGAAGGGGGTTTTGGTCAAAATCCACTTGAAAAAGAAGAGGTTCAGGTTAAAACACTCTTCGGCCAAAAGCCCGCCCTGGGCCTCTATCCCGGCCTCGGCCAGGGTGGAGGCGCCGCCGGAGGCCACGGAGTTCGGGTCAGGCACGCCGTAAAACACCCGGTCAATGCCCGCCCGGATGATGGCCTCGGTGCAGGGGCTGGTGCGGCCGTAGTGGTTGCAGGGCTCCAGGTTGACGTAGAGGTCGGCCCCTTTGGCTTTGCGCCCGGCTTCCAACAGCGCGGCGGCTTCGGCGTGGGGCTGGCCGGGGCCGGTGTGCCAGCCTGTGCCCACCACCCGTTTGCCCTTGGCCACCACCGCGCCCACCATCGGGTTGGGCGAGGCCAGGCCCCAGCCCCGGCGGGCCAGCCGCAGGGCGGTTTTCATGTGTTCGATCTGTTCTTTCGTCCATCCGTTCATGGGGCTCTCCCGGTTTTAAAGTGCAAGCGCGGGCTTGATTGAACACGAAATATCTCAATGTACTTGTATCATACACGACCTGGAGGGCGGAGTCAAAAATAAGATAATCACCCGTGTACGCGCCATATTGCAATGCGCTCGGAAATATGACAGAATATATGAGGTAGGAGCATGAATTTCGCTATGGCCAGACTTGAATACAAACTCACGAACGACACCCTGTTCAAGATGTTGTTTGTGAAACACCCGGAGCTCTTGAAACGCCTGGTTGCGGAACTGCTGGGGCTCAATTTTGACAGCATCGGCAGCTTTAAAATCCGAAACCCCGAAATGCCGCCTGAATATCTGGGCGACAAGTTTTGTCGGCTCGACATCACCATGACGGTTGACGGGCAGCGGGTTGACCTGGAAGTTCAGGTTCAGAACGAAGACGATTACCCGGCCAGGGCCCTGTATTATTGGGCTAGGGAGTATTCGACCGCCCTGTCCGAGGGCGAAGGCTACGGGGAGTTGCCGCGCACTATCGTCATCAGCATTATTGACTTTGAGCTATTTGCCTGTGCCGAGTTCCATTCCGACTACCGCGCCCTTGAGGCCACGCGCCACACGCAGCTGACGGACAAGTTCAATCTGCATTTCTTCGAGTTGCCCAAACTCCCGGAGGCGATCAGCGCGGATAGAGGGCTGGAATTGTGGCTGAGCCTGTTCAAAGCAAAAACAGAGGAAGAATTGGCCAGGATTGAAGCGTTGGAGGTGCCCATTATGAACCAAACCATCGAAGCCTATCGTAACGTCGCGGTCTCGCCCGAATTTCAGGAAATGGAACGTGTGCGCTCCAAAGCCAGGCACGATGAAGCCCAGGCTCTGGGCCATGCCAGACGGGAGGGATTGTTGAGCGTAGCCAGGAATGCCCTGGAAATGGCGATGCCCATTGAAAATATTGTAAAGTTAACGGGCCTTAGCCAAGAAGAAATAGAAGGTTTACGTGGTGCCAACTGACCATGGCGCAACCAATGCCAGCCAGTGTTTACCCGAGTTTCAGGAACAGGTCAGAAGGTGAAGCGGGCCAGCAAATCCGCCGCCAGTTCGGGCTGGGCGGCCAGGGCTTCGCGGCCCGGCTCGGAGAGGGCATACACGCCCTTGGCAGGGTGGTCGAACCAGCCGTAATGGTTGTCGAGGAGCACGCGGCCGGTTTTGGGGGACGCGCCCACGCTGCGGAGGGCTTTGGGGGAGGCGGGGCCCAGGCGGCTTAAGGCGGCAGCGATGGCCAGGGCTTCTTCGCGGTAGGCGGTCATGAT
>JAITVE010000057.1 GCA_031285975.1 Candidatus Adiutrix sp.
GCGTATGACCTCTCCAGCCTGATGGAGGAAACGCCGCAACATCCCCTCAGTGAAGAGGAAAAGGCGGAAACCGTTGAAGCGTATATCCGCGCCCGGGGTTCAGGCCCCTGGCGCAAAAATTTTCCCCGGGAGTTGGTCATCGTGGGGGCCGTGCGCATGATGCAGGCCCTCGGGGCTTATGGCCGCCTGTCGTCCCTGGGCAAAACGAAATTTAAAGCCTACATTCCGCCAGTCCTGCGCCGCCTGAGCGCGCGCTGGGCAAGCCCGGCCCTGGCCGGTTTCCCCCTTCTGCGGCGGATTACGGACGCGGCTGTCTTACATATAGAAAGAGAAAATTCATGACCCTTATAGCTTTGGTGGGGCGGCCCAACGTCGGCAAGTCCACCCTTTTCAACCGTTTGACCGGCAAGCCCCAGGCCCTGGTGGACGACCGCCCGGGCGTGACGCGCGACCGGCACTACGGCGAGATAAACATCGACGGCCAGCGGGGCACGGTCATCGACACCGGCGGCTTCGACCCCACCGACCTCGACCCCCTCATCAACCAAATCAAAACCCAGGCCCTGGCCGCCCTGGACGAATCCGACCTCACCGTGCTGGTGGTGGACGGCAAGGACGGCCTCACGCCCCACGACCTGGAACTGGCCGGGCTCATCCGCCGCTCAGGCCGCCCCTACCTGGTGGCGGTCAACAAAATCGACAGCTTTGAAAAAGAAGTCAACGTGCCCGAGTTCCACGAACTGGGCCTCGAAGGCCTGTGGCCGGTCTCCGCTGCCCACAGCTACGGAATGCGCGATTTTAAGGACGAATTGGCCAAATTCCTGCCCCCGCCCGAGGAAGAAGACCCGGACGAGGAAGCCGCGCCCCGCATCGCCGTCATCGGGCGGCCCAACGCGGGCAAGAGTTCCCTCATCAACCGCCTCTGCGGCCAGGAACGCCTGGTGGTGGATCACCGCCCCGGCACCACCCGCGACGCGGTGGACGTGGCCCTCGAGCGCGAGGGCCGCTCCTACCTGTTTGTGGACACCGCCGGGGTGCGGCGCAAGGGCCGGGTGGATGAAAAGCTGGAAAAGCTCTCCGTCATGCGGGCTTTGAAGAGCCTCGACCGCGCCGACATCGCCATTTTGGTGGTGGACTCGGTGGAGGGATTGTCCGACCAGGACGCGCACATCGCCGGATACGCCCACGAGCGGGGCCGCCCGGTCATCATCATGGCCAACAAGTGGGACGCGGTGAAAAGCAAAGCCGAGACCCAAAAAGAACTGCGCCGCGCCCTTGACCTGAAAATGGCTTTTCTGGAACAGGCCCCGGTCATCACCGCCTCGGCCAAAACCGGGCTGCGGGTGGATCAGCTTTTCGGCTACATCGACCGCGTGATGGCGCAATACCGCTTCCGGGCCCCCACCGCCGAGGTCAACCGGGTCATCGAGGCGGCCGTGGAGGCCCACACCCCGCCCTACGCGGGCCGGGGCCGCCTGAAATTTTACTACGCCACCCAAACCGGGTCAAAGCCCCCGACCTTTGTGCTGTTCACCAACAAGCCCGCAGAAGTCCACTTTTCCTACCAGCGTTTTTTGGTCAACCGCCTCAAGGAAGCTTTCGGGCTGGATCTGGCCCCGGTGCGGCTCTTCCTCCGCGCCCGCACCGGCAGGCACGAGGCCAAGGTGACCCGCAACCTGAAAAGCAGCCCGAAAAAATAAAAAGCAAAAGGGACATAATGATTCATAAACTGCTGATAATTCTGTCCATCTGTACTTTATGGCTGACCCCGCTCCGGGTAGCCGAAGCCCAGAACGGCGACGGCGCGCAGAGCATGTCGTCCACCAAACCCGTGCACCTCAGCCCGCCGCCGGATACCTTCCTGCTCACCGTGCCCCTGAGCGGCCCCTTGGAAAGCATGGGGCGGAGCGCGGTGAACGGTGCGGAGATGGCCCTGGCCACCTGGGGCGGCGGCTCCAAGCTGAAAATTGTGGACGAGGCCGGGCCGGATCAATCCGAGCCGCGCCTGAACAAGGTGGCCGTGGCCCTGGGCTATTTCACCGAAACCCGTTTCGCGGCTGACGCGCCCAGCTATTTGTACCGTAAAACGCCGGTGCTGCTGCCCTTTCTCACCACGGGCGAGGCGGCCGGGCGGGGGCCGAGCAGTTTTTTCCGCCTCATGCCCACTTTTGAAGAGCAGGGCCGCTTCATGGCCCTGGAAATACTGACCATGCGCCGCCGCTACCGCCGGATTATGGTGGTCACCGGCGAGGGCGAGTTTCAGCAAAATTTCACCGCCGCCCTCACCGGCGCCCTGGCCGAGCCCCCCCAGCCGCCGCCCCCGGCCAAAGGCAAAAAAGCCGCCCCGGCCATTAAGCCGCTGGACGCCAAGTCCACGGTGCTGACCGTCAGTTTAGCCCAACTGCTGGCCCCCGAAACCGCGCCGGAACTGGCCGAGGCCAAGCCCGAGGTGATTATCCTGGCCCTATCGGTCTCCGAGAGCCTGAACGCGGCCCCGGTTCTGGCCGAGCGCTGGGCCAAGGCCCCGGTTTGGGGCGGCATTTCCATGGGCTTCCGCGAAGCCGCCGCCGCCTTTGCCGCCCTGGACATCAAACTGCAAGTGAGCCTCCCGGTGGCCAATCCGCTCAATGCCAAAAACCAGGCCGCGCAGGATTTTATCCAAAAATACACCAACCTGCACCACGCCCATCCCACCTGGATAGCCGCCCTGGCCTATGACGGCCTGATGCTGGCCATCAAAGCCGCCAACAGCGGCTCCACCTCAGCCGAGGCCTTAGCCTTTCTCTCCGGCCAAAGCCACCACGGCCTGGGCACCTACACCATCACCCCCGGCGGCGGCGGCACGCCCCCCCTGGCCTTCATGCCCGTCACCCTCGATTCGCTGGGTTTTCTGCCGTAAGGGTTTGCGCGGTTACTATAAAAAGCGGCCACGTGAAAAATCATGTGGCCGTTTTTATTTGCTTCTTGGCTGTGGGTGTCTGACTAGAGCGCTTTTCTCTTTCAAGGTAGTCTGAATGGAATGAAAAGCGCCCGGATGTTTACGTATTTTGCAATTTACTAAAGGCAGGTAAATTGCAAAATGCTCTGGTCGGTGGCCCAGCAAACGGCATGGGCCCCGGCCTTCGCCGGGGTGACGGCGGTGGGGGGAGCGGGTTCGTTTTTTTCACACAGGTCATTTTTTTGCTTGCAATCTACCCTGAACTATCGTATTCTACAAATAGACCGACGGTCGGTCTACAAAAAGAAAGAAGGGAGGAGGAACATGCGAACAGTCAAAAAACCGGACATACGGAAAAACGAAATTTTGGACGCGGCGGAAACGCTCTTTTCGCAAAAAGGCTATGCCAAAACCACCGTCAACGACATTCTGTCTCTGCTGGGCATTGCCAAAGGCACTTTTTACCATTATTTCACCTCAAAAGAGGAACTGATGGAGGCCATGGTCGCCCGCGCCATTGACTCGGGCCTCGCGGCGGTGGAAGCCCTGGCGGATGACGCCGCCCTGTCCGCCGAGGACAAACTGCGGCTCATCATCACCGCCCCCGAGCCGGAGACCGCCCAGCGGGACGCTCTGGCGGAAGAGCTGCACCAGGCCAACAACGCCGAGCTGCACCTCCACAGCCTGCTGGAATCGGTGCGGCGGCTGACCCCCGTCGTCACCCGCATTGTGGAGCAGGGGATCGCCGAAGGCACGTTCAGCACCCCCTGCCCGAAAGAAACCGTGGAACTGCTCCTGGTCGCCTCCCAATTCCTGCTGGACACAGGCCTTTTCGGCGGGGACGAAGCCGCCCTCATCAGCCGGGCCCACGCCTTCGCCCATGTCATGGAAACCTCGCTGGCCGCCCGCCCCGGCGCGTTTTCCTACCTCCCCGCCCGCTATGAAGCCATGATAGCGAACATGAAACAGCACAACCATAAGAGAGACGCACAATGAACCGCGCCAAACAATCCCGTTCCCGAGTATTAGCCATCATGGTCTTGGTCATGCTCTTCCTTGGCCTGGCCAGCGTCACCGCCGGAGCGGCGGAATTCTCCCTCGGCGCGGGCGTGGCGGCCTCCACCTCGCCCTACAAATCCCACGACAGCCAACTGACCGTCTCGTCTTTTATCTCGTATGACAATGGCCGGGTGTACCTCCGGGGCGCGGAAGCGGGCGTGTATCTGTGGAATACCGGTCGCCATAAAGTGTCCGCCGCCGTGCAATACTCCTGGCTGGAATTCGACCCCGGCGCCTGTGACGACGGCCAGATGCGGGGCCTCGAAAAACGCCGCTCAACCCTGATGGCCGGGCTGTCATACACCTACGCCGCTCCGCTGGGCCAAATCCGCCTGGGGGTGACCGGGGACGTGCTCGGCCGCAGTGGCGGCTTTGTCGGCGAAGCGGCCTATCAGCACAACCCCATCACCCTCGGCAACCTGACCCTGCTCCCCGGCCTCGGCGTTTCCTGGCAATGCCGCGAGCACGCCGACTATTACTTCGGCGTGTCG
>JAITVE010000083.1 GCA_031285975.1 Candidatus Adiutrix sp.
ACGCAAACCTGGGTGGCCGATGCGGCCCGTTCCGCCATAAAGTCCGGCAGCCGCATGGATCAACTGGGCAAGCTTTTGCAAGCCCCCAAGCCCAAGCCCGCCGCCCAGCCCAAGCCCACTGCGGCTCAGACCGCGCCGAGAGCCGCTTCAACTCCGGCCCCGGCGGCCGCCAAGCCCGCGTTGCTGGCGGGCGCTTCCGCAGGCAACGCGAAACCGGCCCAGGCCGCGCCGTCGCCCCTGGTGGGGGCGGCCTCCGGCGCGGCGGCTTCGGCCCCGCGTGAGCAGGCCATTTTGGGCGGCGGGCGCGATTTCACCGTGCACCTGAGTTCCTTCCGCGACCGCGACAATGCGGAAGGCTATCGCAATAAACTGACCGCCGCCGGTGAGCAGGCCTTCATCAGCGAGACCGAAGTGAACGGCCAGCACTGGTATAGGGTCATGAGCGGCCGCTTCAAATCCCGCGAGGACGCCGCCAGCTATGGCCGCGACTTGAAAAGAAGGGACTTGACCGCCGACACTGGCCAGTATATGATAAAGTCCATAGACTAACTATGGAGGCGACACGATGGCTGAAGGTTTGGTGTTGCATGAGCAGCGCGGTTTAACCCGCCGGGAGTTGATTTATTACCTGAAAATTTCCGACCGCAAAAGCGGGCGCGAAATCGCCCGGATGGGCGACCTGCACACTGAAGGCATGTTGGCGCTGAGCGAAAAGCCCCTGGTGATTGGGGAGATCCACAACGTGTCCCTGGAATTGCCCAAAGCCCTGCACGACAGCGGGCGGACGGAAGTTTTCATCACCTTTGAAGTGATGTGGAGCCGCCCCGGCCCCAAAAGCAGTTCATATAAAGAGAACGGCGTCCGCTTCGTGGCCCCGGATCACGACCAGAAACAAGTCATCAATCAGCTTATCGAACTCTTCGCCATGCCTCCGCAGTAAGTGGGGGCGGGGTGATGTCCATCTTCTGCGCCGCCGCCAATTCCGCTGAGGAACTGGCCAAGCTTCAGAGCGGGCTCAACGCGCCCGCCCAGGCCTTTCCCTATGCCTACCTCTGGTGGTTTTTCCTGGGCCTGACGGCTCTCTTGGCCCTGTCGGCGGCGGTCACCTGGGCCCGCAAAAAGCGGCACGGGCAGATGTTCCGGGGCTGGGCCTCCATCACCGAGCCCCACCGCGTGGCGGCCATCCTCACGCGGGCCGCCACCCGCCAGGCCAACTGTTCCCTGGAAATTTTCGACCACCGCCACAGCGGCCTGTATCACGGGCGGGTTTATGAAGCCGTGCCCGGAAGCGCGGGCAAACCCGGCGGGCTGGCGCTGGAACTTTCCCGCCTGCCGGGGCAGGGGGTGGATTTTGAGGGGCTGCCGACCCAGGTGCACCTCAACTTCCGGCCCACGCCGCAGGAGGAGATGGAACATTACCAGTTTTCCAGCCGCACCTTGAGCCTGGGCTACCACAAGGAAAAGGACTGGCGGGCGGCCCGGCTGACCGTGGCCTGGCCGGGGAGCCTTATCAGCGCCCAGCGCCGCGACTTTTTGCGGCTGGAACCCACCGGAGACCAGGCCATGCGGGTGAAGCTGTGGTTATCTACGGCTGAGGCCAGCCCTCCGCTGTTTGAGAAAACACGGCCCCTGGCCGAGGGCTCGGTGTTGGATGTGAGCGTGGGCGGAATGCAGCTTTTGCTCCCCGGCAACCCCAGCCTCCCGGAGGGCCGCGACCTGGCCCTGGCCCTTGACTTGCCCCGCTCCGGCCTGGAACTGGATATCCCGGAGGCCACGCTTTTCCTCTTGTTCCGGCCCATCACCGCCGACGTGCTGGCCGCCAGCCGGTCGCCGCGCACCGTGCTGCGGGGCCGTTTCAGCGGCCGCTACCGCTTTGACGCCGCTACCAAAACCTGGCGCCGCCTGGCCTTCAGCCCCACGGCCTTTCAAGACCTGGTCCACTGGCTGCACGCCTACCAGCGTTTTTTGCTGAAAAAGGAAAAGGGCCTGACTTCCGCCCCCCTGGAGCGGTTCAACGCCTATTCCGCCCAGCCCCCGGAAAGGCCCGCCCCGAAAGAGTGAGGGCGGCCTTGAATCACAATATTTTTAAGGTTTTATGAAGAAGTTGCTGCTTTGAAGTTTGCAAGTATTTTTCGATGAGGGGTTGAACGATGACGAGCCAAACTGATCAGAAGCGCGGCAAGCCGTTTTTCGCGTTGCGCGGAAGCCCACGGTTAACCGCGTTTTCGCTATTTTGCCTGTTCCTCGCAGCCATTCTGCTGATTCACCCCGCCCCGGCCAGCGCGGCGGGGGAAGACGCCGCTTCGGCGGCCCCAGCCATGCCGTGCAAAGGCTTAAAGCCGTACAATAATATTGATGAATTGCTTTTTCAGATTCATGCCAACCTGGACAGCGACTGCCTATTTACAATGCCGGTGGAAGAACTGGAAAAAATATGGGACACCAAGATTGCATCTTATGAAGTAGAAGACAGTTCGGCAATTAAAATGGCTGCATCCTTTGGCTTCGACAGAGAAGAATTGATAAATTACGAAACAACGCGCAAACTTTCTGCACCTCTTGACGCGAAACCTTACAATGCGGAACGAGACGCTTTTTATATCGTTGCAGCTAAAAGCGATGAACTTTATACGGTGAGTTTTTATATAAAAATGACGCGTGAGTATGCAAAAAAGAACGGTACTCTGTTCCCTGATTCTAATTCTCCACAGGGGTTACCTGATCCCATAATGACTTGCTATGCAACCAAACATTGGGATAGTTTTGGATCTCCCCCCGCTGCGCCCAAGCCTGGCAAATTCTCTGACAACACTACACACCATCACTTCTGGGTGAATGCGGATGGAACAAGGATAATAGAGGCAGATGGGTCTGGTGGAGGTGTGAATTGGCTTGAAGTGCATAACTTCATACCTGAGTATTGGATTGACATAATTAAGCGTGAAAAAAGAGTATCACCTTGGAATGGCAAACTATGTCAATAAAAAACCCGCTCAAGACGGGCGGGGTTTTATATTGATTTGCTATGATCTCTACGCGCCGAGGCGTTGGCGGTAGGGATAATAATCGCCGCGGCGGATGCGGTGGGTTTTCATCACCAGGGCCTCGTTAGTGCCGGTGTGGAAAATGAGGCGGCGGCCTTTCAGGCCCCCCACGTCTTCGGAGACCACCCGGATGCCGTTCTTTTTCAGCAGCTTGCGGGCCATTTTCACGTTTTTAGAGCCAATGTGCCCGTCGCTTATCGCGCCGATGGTTTCGCCGCCGCCGAAAATCTGAGCCTCCAGGTCGGCCAGGCGGCTGCCCTGCTTCTGCATCATCTTTATCAGCGCCGGGATGGAAACCGTGGCATACTGCTGCGTGGGCCGCACAAAGGCCCTGGTTTTGGGATAGAGGAAGTGGTTCATCCCGCCGATTTTCAAGCGGCGGTCATGCAGGCACACTGCCACGCAGGTGCCCAGAACCACGGAAACCATGGCCGGTTCGCCGCACGCGAAAATCCCCCCCGGCTCCAGGTGATACCGATAGACTTCAACCGCTTTATTCATCGTCATCCGAAAATGTCCCCCCTCCCCCCAAGGTCTAGTAAGGATGAAAAAGGTATACCACATTCTGTGGTGTCATACAAGCAAAATTTGCACCATTAGACTTCTTTTTATACAATAACGCCCAGATGCCCAGTATTTACATATAAATTAATATAATTCATATGTAAATTGCAGAGGCCTGGCGGGCACGGTAATATGGAAAAATTGCGAAGCCAGTCCCTCCAGCCGTCATTCCTGTGGAGGCTGAAAAACATTTCCAGTGGCGCATGATTTGACCGGCCAAGCCGCTGCCGCGCTCTTCTGCTCCCTCCCGCTGCGGAGTTGAGGGAAAGAAGAATAATGAAGGTAGGAGAGTGCCGACAAAAGACTTCTCTGGAAATGGATTCCTGCCTCCGCAGGAATGACGGGCGGAGGGGGCGCTGGGCGGTGCTACTCCACACCAAGAGAAAGGCATGGGCCCCGGCCTTCGCCGGGGTGACGGTGGGGGAGGTATGTAGGGGTGACGGCGGTGGGGGTAGTGGGGGGGGATGGGCGCCCCCGC
>JAITVE010000113.1 GCA_031285975.1 Candidatus Adiutrix sp.
ACCGCCGAGCCCGGCCCCCGCCTGGCCGCCGAGCGTCTGGAATTGCAGGCCGCCCTCCTGGCCCGCTATCTGGACGACCTCTTCGAAGGCCGCCGGGGCGTGCTGGTGCGGGACGGGGCTGGGCCGGGTCGCCCGCCGGGGCCGGGGGACGTGGCCGTGCTGTTCCGCTCCCGCAAGGGCATGACCGCCTTCAAGGAGGCCCTGGGCAGCGCGGGCTGGCCCTGCCGCCTGGCCGTTGGGAACAACCCCTTCCACTACGCCGAGGTCAAGGGCCTGTTGGCCGCCTTCCAATATCTGTGCGGCTTTGATGAGGAAATCAGCCTGGCGGCCCTCCTGCGCTCCCCCCTGGGGCCGGTCTCCGACCAGGGGCAGATGCGTTTGGTCTGGCCGAAAAACGCCCCCGGTTCCGTGCCTTTGTCCCGCTACTTTGCCAAAGCGCCGCTGGAATTCCCCCCGGAACTCGATGAAAACGACCGCCGGGTTTTGATGGAACTGCGGGAACTTTTGGCTGAGTTGCGCCTGCTGGCGGGGCGGGTGCCGCCGGTGGAAATTCTGGAACGATTGGTGGAGCAGCGCCGCCTCATGCCCCTGGCCGTGGCCGAAACGGACGGCCATGACCGGGCCCGCGCCATCACCGCCTTCCTGGCCCTCAGCCGGGGCCTGGGCCGCCGCCGGGAGCACCAGCCCCAAGGCCCTGCGGAAGAGCTGATGGCCCTGCGCCAAAACTGGGATCAGCGGCGCGGCGGTGACGCCGAGGCCGAGGCCGAGGGAGAAGCCATCACCCTCATGACCGCCCACGGGGCCAAGGGCCTCGAATTCCCGGTGGTCATCCTGGCCCAGGCCGACGCCAAAGCGCGGGTCAACACCGGCCAGGCCGTCATTTCCAGCCAGGGCGTTTTGGCCGTCAATTACAAAAGCTGGCCCGAGGACACCGCCCGCCCCCTTGATTTTCAAGCCCTGCGCGATGAAGACGCGGCCCTGGACGAGCACGAAAACCGCCGCCTCCTCTACGTGGCCGCCACCCGCGCCCGCGACCACCTGGTCTTCCTCGGCTGGCCCAAAGAGCGTAAGGCAAAAGACGCTCCCCAGCCGGACACCGTGTGGCTGGAAGCCCTTTTAAACCGCCCGGAGGCCGCGTCCCTGACCGGCGCGGCGGAATACGAAAGCGAGGAAGTCCAACTATGGCTGGACTCCAAATCCGGCCGGGCTGAAAGTCCGCGTGGCGATGCGGCCCCGCCGCCGGAAGCCGCAGGCTCCGCGCCCGCGCTCCTCGCGCCCATGCGCCTGACCGGCTCGGCCCTGGCCGTCACCGCCCTGAGCCAGCTTTTGGCCGCGCCCGAGCGTTTTTGGGAACAGCAGTTGGGCCTTGATATGTATAGCGGCGACGCGGATTGGCGGCCCGGTCAGCCCTTTTTCAGCCTGCGCCCCGCGCACGATCACGGCCCAGCCCTGGCCCCCACCGAGGCGGGCCGCCTGTTCCACGCCGTGCTGGAATACCTTGACCCCCTGAACCCGGCCGTGCCCCAGCTTTTCGCCGCCCAGGCCGCCCGCCTGGGCCTTTCGCCCGCCGCCGCTGAAGCGGCGGCCCTGACCGCCAAAATAGAGGCCTTCGTGCGCGGCCCCCTGGGCCAAGCCTGGGGCCAGGCCCTGGCTAGCGGAGGTTTTGACCGCCGCGAACAGCCCTTCCAAATCGTCTGCCAGGCCGGGGACGGCATGGAAACCGTTGACAGCAATGGGGAAACCCTGACCATCACCGGCGTCATCGACCTCTTTTTCCAAAGCCCGGACGGAGCCGGGCAGATTGTCGATTACAAACTGGCCGTCCGTCACGAGGGCGCGGAACTGGCGGCTTATGAAAACCAGGTGCGCCTCTACGGCCAGGCCCTGCGCTCGGCCGGTTTCGCGGGCCCGTTGCGGGCCGCCCTCTACTTTGCCGGAGGCGAGGCCCCGGTCGTCCACGAAGTCCCCCTGGATCAGGCCCGCCCCATCCAGCCCCTCACCGCCGCCCTGACCTCCGCCCTGAACGTCCTGCGCCGCAGCCGCCCTCTCGTCCCCAGCCGCCCCGGCGCGTTATTGTAGCGCGGGTGCGCTGTGAGTTTATTTCTGGCATATTTTGAAACTGTGAAAAAGTTCGTTGTCCCCAAAGACCGCCGACTTTTCAAAATGGTTAACCAGTTTGAAATACCTGAACCCCTTGCCGGATACCCGTGCCATATCAGTATTGATGGAAAAATGAAAAACGGGCAACTGATTTTTTATGGCGGTTACGCTCCCCCTTTTTTTAGATTTAATAAAGACCCTGAAGGCCAGCAAAGCGCACAGCTCCGTAAAGTTTTAATAGATTTTGTCAAGGAAAGATTATACAATGAGGTCGTACAGCCTGTCTTAATACCCGTTTGGCTTGATAATGAGTATGAGGGGATTGTTTATCCCGCCTCTCCGCCTGAGGAAATATCTATAGCTGCCTTGACTTCTGATTTTGTCAGCGGGAAGCGCAATACAATGTTTATTATTTCAGCATGAGGTTTTTTCATG